>JADFPY010000214.1 GCA_022562085.1 candidate division KSB1 bacterium
GAAATGAAGGCAAGCAAGGGCGGGACTGTTTAAAACCGCGGTTGTTGCTACGTTGCAGTAGAGTTGGGTAGGAAATGGTCCCATTTGACCTGTGTGAGTGCCGCTAAAACTGCCATAAAAGGCAACGAGATCTCCTTCTTTAATCGGGGAACATTCGGGGACAAGCTTGTAATTTGTAGTTTGTTTTTTGAGATTTGCGGCTTGCCCCGTTGGATAGCCCAATTTATCCCACGGGGCTTGTCCGCGTTAGGGTAGGGTCGTACCACCAATAACAGAAACTACCCTATCTAAAATGATGATATCCGGCAAATGTTCTAAGATTTTTTTCATCCTTTGCCACCTGTCTCTGTTTCAAAATGGTAGTAAGGAAATCAAGAAATGTTTAGACGCCGGATGAATTCTTGATCAAATTACGGTTGACTTCGGAATCATCCACCACTAGTATGGTCGGTCGCGGGTCTATCCATTTCGCAATGGCCTCCAAAAACACTTTCTTTCTTAGTGGCTTGGTGAGATAATCGTCCATCTCGTTCTCCAAACATCTCTCCCTGTCCCCCTGCAAAGCGTGGGCGGTAAGGGCAATGATGGGCACGCGTTCCTGGTGTGTATTTCGCTCCAAGCTTCTGATTTTCTTGGCAGCGGCAAAGCCATCCATCACCGGCATCTGAATGTCCATCAATATCAAATCGTAGTGAAATTTCCGCGCCTCTTGTACGGCCACTTGGCCATTTTCAGCGATATCTACCAAATAGCCAGCTTTCTCCAGAATTCTCTTAGCCAAATTCTGATTGTCTACATTATCTTCTACCAGCAGTATGTGATGATCTCCTTTTGGTTTGCTGGACTGCAAATTCGGCTCATGTGGTTTGACCTCCTCCGTTTTGGCCTGATCAGGGCGCAAAACCTGCCTCAAAGTATCGAATAACTTAGATTGTTTAACCGGTTTGGTGATAGATTTTGCAATGTTCAGTTGTTTTTGAACTCGTGCGCTGAATTCGCCCAAGGAGCATAGCATGACAATTTTAATATCGGTAAGTTTAAGTTCATTTCGAATGGTCTTAGCCACCTCGACCCCATCCAGTAACGGCATTCGATAATCAAGTATCACTAAATTAAATTGCTTGCCGTTTTTCCGCAAAATAGAAATGGCGTCAGCACCATCTTCCGCTTCCACTACCTGAAATCCTACGAACTGCAATGTCCTTTGCAAAAAGAGTCGATTATTGCGATTGTCATCTACCAACAACACGGAAACATCCTTGAAGTCCGGATGGCCATCTTCTACCTCTTTCACTTCTCTAACCTTGTCCAGAGGCAAAGTCAAATCAAAATGAAACGTCGTACCACATCCTTTCTTACTTTCCAACCACATGCGTCCACTCATGAATTCGACCAAAGATTTGGAAATACTCAATCCCAACCCCGTGCCGCCAAAATTGCGGGTAGTGGAGCTGTCGGCTTGGGTAAATTTTGCAAAAACTTTTGCTTGTTGCTGTTTGGCTATTCCTACACCCGTATCTGAGATCATAAAATGAAGTTCTAAATTGTTTACTTTATTCTCATGTTCCTTGTGGGATTTTGATGACTCAACTTTGATTGCCACTTCTCCTTTTTCGGTAAATTTAATGGCATTACCGATCAAGTTTACAAGTATTTGGCGTAGTCGGACAGGATCCCCAACGAACCAGGTAGGAATTTGGGGTTCAACGTAACAGAGCAGCTCGAGATTTTTTGCCTCAGTCTGAGCAATAAATAATCCCACTGTCTCCTCAACGAGTCCACGTAAATCAAATGGGATTTGCTCAAGAACCATCTGGCCTGCCTCAATCTTTGAGAAATCAAGTATATCGTTAATCAAAGAGAACAGCCCTTCTGAGGCAGATAGTACAACATTTAAATACTCTCGCTGTTCCGAATGTAACTCCGTCTCGAGGGTTAGTTCGGTCATCCCAATAATTGCATTTAAAGGCGTGCGAATCTCGTGGCTCATGTTGGCTAGGAACTCACTTTTAGCCTTGTTGGCCGCCTCAGCATCCTTGGCTTGCCTGACCCTTTCAAGCATCCTCTTTAACCTTATTTCTGATTGGGTCAAACGCTCTCTCAGGCGATTTACATCCAACTTCATCATATCAATGCTGAAATAAAAGTTAAAGGTACCTATTTCTGTTTCTACCTCTCGGATGTAGCAGGTAGTTCTGGGATAAGCAACAGTTCCATAAATTATTTTTGGCGATAAAATGGTTAAAACAGGATAATCTTTTTGAAGCAATGTAAGCCAATCTCCGGATGAGCTATTTAAAATTTCTTTAAAGAATCCTCCGTATTCTAATCGCAATTCATTTCTTTCACTTTCAGATGGCAGCGTGCCCAACCCTAAGATATTTGCTGCCATTTGCTCCTCAAATGAAACAGCGCAAAACCCCATAATTGAGCCCGAAAAATCTAAAATGGTTATCATTTTCATTTGGCAACAAAAAGCTTCCAGTTGATAGTCTGAATATCTTTTTATTGCTAAAGATAAACCGCTCATATCGTTTATAGCTTGTAAACATCCGGTAGAAAGTTTATCTAACAAAGCGGATCGTTTCATTTGTCTACCTCGGTTATGTTCAATCTTCGATTGCGTCTTTTATGGTTGATCTAAATTCCTTACAGAATTCTTCATCTCTGAATTTAAGAGGTTTTTCAATAAACCCTTTTGCCCCTGCTTTAAGACATTCCATAAGTATTTCTGTATCTTTTACCGCCGATATGAAAACAACTCTTGCATTTTCGTCATATTCTAATATCTCATGCAAACACTCCCGACCGTCTTTATTTGGCATAGTTATGTCCAAAAGTGTCAAACCGGGTTTATGCTGTTTATATAGTTCCACGCCTTCCTCGCCATCTTTTCCTCTGGCAAGCACCTCATGCCCGTCAGCTTCTAAAAATTTTTTTATCTCCTCGCTTAAATAGTCACTATCGTCGACAATAATTATTTTTGCCATTTTAACCATTCCTTTTGTTAGGTTATAGGTTTATGCATGAGTCCGTTTGTCTTACGTACTTTCTTTAGGATGACTCTCTGATTGGAATTTTTTGTTGTTTGTATTTGTTTCGAATTTCGAGTTTGTTTTCTCGCAATATAGGCGGTAATTTCAGCACAAAAATAGTGCCATTGCCTACCTTTGTTTCGATGGAAACAGAACCATTCAATTTTTCCATATACGTCTTAACTGCATCCAGACCTACACCACGTCCACTTATTTCACCGGCCTCTTTCTTAGTTGTAAGCCCTGATTCAAATATCAAGTTTATTTTTTCCTCTGTGGATAATTTCGCTAAATCTTTCTTTGGAATGAGGTTACGTTCAACAGCAACTTTGGCAATTAGGTCCGGATCCATTCCCTTGCCATTATCGGATATCGTTAAGGTTGACCCGTTTTTGTCACTCTCAAACGATATGCTGATTATGCCTGCTCCCTTATTTGCTTTTTCTCTTTCTTCATTCCTTTCTATGCCATGGTCTACTGCATTGCGAATAATGTGGACCATACTCGGGTCTAAGGCATGCATAATATCCCTATGAACCATTTGTTCTGGGTTTTCAATCTTGAGATCCTCGATGTTTTTATTATACTTTTCCCTATAGAGCTGAATAATTCTTTGATACTTCTTGCAATAAGACGCAAATGGTTCAGAATCAAGATTACATAGATGCTCAAAAATCTGATCTATATCTAAAATTTCGCCGGAACTGATCCCTTGAATGAGTTTATTATATGCTGCGCCACTTATGCCGATTCTATCTTTTTTGTCTCCTGAAAAGATCTTTCTCCGAAGATCGGTAATGTTCCCAAACTCTGTTGTGAATAGCTCAAGACCTTGGCACCATTGCTCATACAAATCTGAGATATTCTCTGTTTTGAGTTTGATAAATAATTCTTCCAGGTTGCCTGCCAGCCTTGCTAAATTTCCAAATCCAAATGTCCCGGCATTCCCCTTGATGGTATGCATATCACGGTAAAGTTGAGTGACATTTGTTGACAAACGTTTAGAAGATTTAATTTGATCAAAGCCTCTTAAATATCCTTCGATGTCTCCGACGAACTTATCAACGGCAGGTTTATCAGTATTTACAAGGGCTATGACTCCTTCCATCAGAGCTTCCTGCTCACGCCGGCTCTTCTTAAGGGCCTTTTCAGATTTTACTTTCTCTGTGATATCAGTGGTTAACACCATGATTTTAGCTAAGGAATTATCCGTTACTATTGGTCTATAATCAACTTTTAGGACTTGCACTAAACCATTTGATTTCTTGTTAATTACACGAAATGGATTCAGTTTCTCATACATTTTCCACTTTTTAAAAAATCTTGGTTCTCTGACCAACTCAACCCATTTCTTGAAAACTCTGATCCCGTCTTCATCAGCATCAAATATTTCTTCAAGTTTTGCTCCTTGAAAATTGTCCATACCAAACAAGGTGCGTGCACGTAGAGAATGTTGGGCATTGATTGAACAATCCGGGTTGATGGTGAATATTCCTTGATCGAGATTGTTCAGCATATGTTCAATTTCCAGTTTTCCTTCAATCATTAGGCGAGCAAACTTTTCAGTAGCACCATAAATTCGATGGGTCATTTTTATCCAAACTAAAATGATTACAAGCGAAACAGCTATGATTAAAATAACGTCCGTAATCAAAAGTCGCATTCGAATACCTAACAAAATCTCTCTCGTCTCCTCATTTAAACTATAAAAATTGCTCATGACTCGTGTGATATATGAATATTTTAAGTAGTTGATGACAATTACTCCAACAAAAATCGCGACCATCAAGACCGCAACAGAACCACTAATTTTGAATTGAGAAACAGGTCTTATAAGATAATCCCTCGTTCGGCCTTGCTTCCTTGCCATTCTATTTTCTCCAAATTTCGAAAATTATATTTTAGGTCAAAGTGGTTTGCCTATCAACATCAATAAGAATAATAGCAAGTATAATTTTGTAACTCATCATGCCCTAAAATTTCGAATTTTATTATTACGTTATTCTCTACTTTAACTCCAAATTGTTTAGGAGGGCTAATTTCATGTTTCGTAAGTTTAATAACTATCACCCCTTTAGTCCGATATTCCCCTCCTTTGTAAGTTATACTTAAAGGAATGGAGACTTCTTTAGGCACCCCCCGTATTTTAAAATCCTTTAACGTCGCATTCCATATTGTCTGGTTGACCGGTACAATTAACCCCTGAGCTAAAAAATTCAATATCCGGGAATTCGCCGTCTTCAGTTTGAAAGATGCGCTGTCGCAAATGCTTATCTCGCACCTTCATACCTGTCGAGATAGAATTAACGGGTATTTTTACATTTATTTGTTTAAGGTTTAAACCATCCAGCAGCAGGGAACCCGTGAGTTGATTCGCTTTGCCATGAATGGTAAGAGCTTTTAGGTTCACCGGGCTTCAAAATAGTTGCAGAGCTTCACAATTGTAAGCCAGAAATTCACAGCCTCGCGCCAAGATTTCAAAAAGTTAGCTAAACCCGTTCCTCCCATGGTATCGTAAGTTTTTTTTTCCACTTGAGATTTGTTAACTAAATTTTATTTTTACGCTCGCACAGGATTTATCACCCACTTGTTTGGCCCATCAGGTTACGTGTGCCGTGACAGATCATCAAGCCAGCGATACGCGCGGGTGCCCTTGACATTAATAAAAAGAAACTGTGTGGCACGTGGCTTCAGCCCGTGCCTAAATGAAGGTTCTAATGAGCAAATAGGCGTACACAAAAAAATCCAGACCGACGCAAAAAACGCGCGGCTGATTTTGGTGGTTAAACTTACTGAATCAAATCATTCCTCCGCCTTCAACGCCGGCAACAGCGTAATTTTTTATCGCAGCCCGTACTGAGCATTCTCCCCACTCCGACGCAAGGCCCGGCCGGCGGCAAGTGAAATCATCTGCAATTTTCCATTTGCTTTTTGTTTTCCGGCTTTTTAGTTTATATAATCAAAATGTGGAAAGAGAAAATTAGATTTGCCTTTTTATCTTTCAAAATATTATGAGGTCTGCCATAACCTAGTTAAGGAGATCAACCATGAAAGGAAAAGAATCAAAGAGGGGTCTCTCTTTCTTCGGAAAGTTGTTTGCTAAAATTTATAAGAAGAATCTGGACAACGCGATTCCTGCATTGATAAAGGAAATGAACGTAAGCGTAGGCGTATAGACATGCTAACCAAAACCGTCAAAAGCATCTTCCCGTTTGTGCCTGCAAAGGACTTCGAAACCCAAAGCAGAAATGATGAGCGACGTTGTCCCAACAACGCACATCGACTCCAGGAATTTACTGTAGATGGAAGCACTGACGATTGACGACTTCAATGTCGTGATTGATTTACTTAAAAAGGATCGAGAGCGAAATATTAATATCCTCAATTTCATCGAAACATATGCCTACCAAAGCTATGAGCGAGTCGGGAATTCCGTACTTTTACGAGGCGTGAGCGATCATCTCTGGGTATTCATCAGCAGTAACTCTCAGGCTGAATTGAGACAGTTGGCGGCTAGACTTACTAAGGAAGACATTTATTTCGCGGCAATTGAGGACTGGATGGTATCGCTTTTAATCGGAAATAGAAAAATCGCCTGGGATCTCAATCTGATTCAGTATATTCTCCCAAAGCATGTGCTATTGCCCAAGCCAATGTATCCTCATCTTTCTCTCAATATTGATGATGCGCTTTATGTCTGCGAGAATTCCGATTACCAGGATTACTTCTCTGTCGAATACGTTGAGGACAGGATTTCACGAGGACCCAGCGCGGCAATCTACGAAAAGGACCAGTTAGTTGCATGGGCATTGACTCAAGATGATGGTGCGATAGGATTTCTGCATGTCCTTGAAAGCCATCGAAAAAAGGGCTACGGCTATCAAATCACCTTAGGATTAAGCGAGCAGATAAGAAGCCAGGGCAAGAGACCCTTTGCATATATTAAAAAAGAAAATACCAGATCCATAAAGTTAGTGAGAAAACTCGGCTTCATTGAACAAAAACAAATTCAATGGTTTAAGCTAGCATAGACACCAAACCCTTTTTACCATGTATCGCTTATCAAACACTATGTTCGAGCAGTTAGGAGTTACAAAAAATGAAGGTCAGACGGCGGCAGAACCCACTCCCATCGATTAATCTTACGAAAACTGCTTCATGAGCATCTTCGAAATCATCCTGCCAATTTTGAGCATTTCCTGCATCGGCTGGGCGCTAATCAAGTTCAATGTCATTAGTGAAGGTGCAAGAAATGGTACCTCAACCCTGACATTCTCCATCTTGATCCCGGCCTTGCTTTTCAAAGGAATGTACGAAGCAAGGGAGATTGAGCAATTAAATATCCTATATCTTCTATCCTTTTACATACCCCTCACCGTCACCTATTTTTTGTCCCGCTATCTGTTCAACAAGTTTCTCTTTCCCGATCAAGTCCATGCCACGATTGCCGGACTCAGTGCGAGCTATTCAAATACCGTCCTGGTGGGTATTCCGGTTCTGCTAAATTATATGGGCAGCGAAGCGATACTTCCGGCATTTGTGATAATATCCATTCATGCCGGATTTCTGTTAACACTATCGTCCTATCTGGTCACGGCAGCAGAAGCGGGTTCTATGAATTTGCGCAGTTTGGCGAAAGCATTTTACACCTCGCTTAGAAATCCCATCATCTTCAGTCTGCTCCTGGGATTCATCTTTAATTATTTTGATGTCTCACTTTTTGGGTGGATGGAATCGGTGCTGACCAGTTTAAGCAAGGCCGCCTTACCCGTTGCCCTGATTGTCC
>JADFPY010000215.1 GCA_022562085.1 candidate division KSB1 bacterium
CGTTTTGCACTATCCGACGCGATCTCAACATAACGTTGCCACATGGCAATACTCTCCTTTTTACGACCATCCGCATCATAAGACAGTGCCAGAAAATAAATAGTCTCAGATTCTTCTACAGGTTGCTCTTGCTGTGAGCGAGTGAGTAACTGGATGGCTTGTTCGTAGTTCGAAAGCTTATAATGTGCCTTCCCCAGATTCTTGTAGATTAGATAATTGTATGGGGAATCTGGCGAGGCCACTAAAGCTTTGTTTAGTACAATCAGAGCTTCTTGAAGTTTTTCTAACCTGATGTATAAATTGCCCAAGGCACTAAAAGCCTGAGTGAATGTCGAATCTACGTTTATTGCATTCTCGTAACTCTTTACAGCATCAAAATACCGCGTATTCTCTTCCAAAGCATACGCGAGATTATAGTGGGCATTGCTGTTGTTCCTATCCAATCCAATTGCTTTTTTGCTTTGAATGATCGCCGAGTCAAAGTCCTCGAGGCGAACACTGACAGCGGCTAAACTGCTCCAGGCTGCTGAATAAGTCGGATCAGTCCTGACAGCGATTTCAATCTCTAGGTGTGCCAGCCCAAATTCGTTCTTGTCCAGATAGGCCATCCCAATGTTTAAATGTTTTTTGGCAACTTCTCTCACCGAGTTTGAAGTAATAGTCTCATGGGTCATTTTATTTTTAAAGAGCCAAATGGTTGGCACTGCAACAAGTAAGATAAGCGGGAGTACATATTTGAAAACCGAACCTAATTCTTTCCTGATTATAGCTTTCACCCGTGATGTGCGTTGAATCGTAGTACCGCGAGGCGTTTTTTCAATACTTGGTTCATTAAGAGAGAGTTGTATATGCCGCAAATCGTCATTCATCTCAGATATATCCGCGTACCGGCTTTCCGGCTCTTTTTCCAGGGCCCTCATGATTACTTTTTCGAAGTTTTCTGAGATTTCCGGGTTGACTTCTCGTGGGAGAGTAGGGAGATCGTGTAGTATGGCATACATCACTGCCAGAGGATGTGTGTCCATGAACGGAAGTTTACCTGTAGAAAGCTGATAGAGAATCACGCCCATGGAATATATATCGCTACGATGATCCAAGTCGATACCTTGCGCTTGCTCCGGAGACATGTATGCGGCTGTCCCCAGGGTTGCTCCTGAAATAGTTAGCAAAGAGGCCTGCGCCAACTTGGCCAGCCCAAAATCCATGACCTTGATTCGCCCGGTAACATCCTGCATAATATTGGCGGGCTTTAGGTCTCTGTGGATAATGCCTTTTTTATGAGCTGTGCTTAGGGCATCTGTGATTTGTCTTGCAACCTCCAATATCTCTTCAATCTCTAATCGCTTTTCTATCGTAATTTCTTGCAGGGTTCGCCCTTCTACGTATTCCATGGCAATAAAGGCTCTGTCGTCGTCTTCTCCAAATTCATAAATTGTTGTTATGTTTGGATGATTGAGTGCAGCACAGGCTTTCGCTTCACGCATCAACCTCTCCTTGATTGTTTTATCTATTGTTACGGCAGATGAAACAAACTTGAGCGCAACAGGACGATCGAGGATGGTGTCAATTGCTTTATACACCACGCCCATCCCTCCTTCGCCAAGTTTTTCAACTATCTGGTAATGGGAAATCTTGCTGCCAATCATGCTTTAAGAATGAGTAAGTTTTTTAATAACGTTTAGAACTATCTATGTAATTGTGATGGCCACTTGTTGCATTTTCGTTGTACTGGACCCGGCGGCGGCTGAATCCTATATATATTTCAACCAATTTAACAAAAAAATAAGAAAACTGATATCTGTAAAGCAATGAAAAAATCACTCGCATCCAATGATGAAACAATTTGGCATTTGTGTAGCTGGCTTTGGCCTGAGATACGGTACTTTGCAAGAATTTTCAACGGAATATCGTGGTCATTTGTAGTCAGTGCCTTAAAAAACAATATATTAGCGTATAAAACATATGTGCTCATAACCCAAAGGTCGGGGGTTCGAATCCCTCCTGCAGTTGATGACCATTTGCAGTAGTTGCATAAATTTGTTCATTAATGTCTTAGACCACTACTGATTTATTTACTGAGTTCAAGTAATAAGTGCGACTGTTAGTAAAAAAGGGTTAATTGCTTAGTAGAGTAATTAATCTGCCCAGAAAAACTACTAACAGGAGCACCGAAATGTCCTATAAGCAACTAACCCTTGAGCAAAGATACAAAATTTATGGACTACTTCATACAAATTTATCAAAGTCAGAGATTTCCAGACGTTCTGGGATTCATAAATCTACTCTTTATCGTGAGCTCAAACGCAACGGTGGATTGCGTGGTTATCGTGCCAGGCAAGCGGCCCGGACGGCAGAGAAAAGGCGCCAGCAAGCGTCCAAACATATTCGGTTCACCGATACTGTGAAAGAGCGAGTTGAACATTACCTCAAAGAGGATTGGAGCCCGGAACAGATTTCCGGCACCCTTGCCGAGCAAGAAAAGATTCATATCAGCCATGAGACGATTTATCAATATGTCTGGGCTGATAAATATGCTGGCGGTACCCTGTTCAAACATTTACGCTGGTCGAGGCGAAAAAGACATAAACGATACGGCAAACGTGACCAGCGGGGACAAATCCGAAATCGAGTCAGTATCGACGAACGGCCCCAGGTCGTTGCAGAAAAGACGCGTATCGGCGACTGGGAAGTCGATACCATCATTGGCAAACGCCACAAAGGAGCATTGGTGACTGCTGTTGAACGAAAAACCAAATTCACTTGTATCAAACAGGTCGTTGATAAAAAAGCCGATACGGTCACTCAGGCGTTAATCGATATTCTCTCACCTTACAAAAACCGGGTGTTGACGATTACCGTTGATAACGGTAAAGAGTTTGCTTCTCATCAGAAAATCGCTCAGGCATTAGGAGCCGCAGTCTACTTCGCTCATCCCTATCATGCATGGGAGCGCGGACTCAATGAGAATACCAATGGGCTTATTCGACAATATTTTCCAAAGAACTCTGACTTGACAACTCCAAATACTACTAAGGTACGCTTTGTTCAAAATAGACTTAACAATAGACCAAGAAAATCTTTAAACTTTAAAACACCTGTAGAACTTTTTTTTAAAAAAACTGTCGCACTTGAAACTTGAATTCACCTTTTAAACCTGCTACTTTAAAAACTTTAATTAGATCAGGAGTGCAAAAATCAGTTCCGATTTTCCTTTAATTTAGCAATAATAAAAGTTGGAACGTATTTTTGCTTTTAAACAATATTTTCCTGTAAAAATACGTTCGCTACGCCCATTGATTTTTACACTCCTAAATTTAGAACATCTGAAGCCTAGATAAAACCAGAGGAGCCTGTTGAGGAGACCAAATTTAATTTACTGCAATTCGCAACAGACCCCTCTGGATTGTTTTAATTACTTAGACCTTCCAGGTTAACCTGGAAGGTCTCTTTGTTACTTATTTCAATAACAGCATGCGTTTGGACATGATAAATTTATCGCCGGCTTTCATCTGGAAGATATAAACGCCGGTGGCTGCCGGCCGTCCAAAACTATCTTTACCATTCCATTGAATCGTGTAAGCTCCGGTAGGCTGTTCTTCGTTGACTAGCGTAACAACCTGTTGACCCAAAAGATTAAATATCTTGAGAGTGACCTGCGACCTTTCAGTCAATTGATATTTGATCTGTGTTTCCGGATTAAATGGATTGGGGTAATTCTGGAAAAGCTCAAAAGCCTCTGGAACGGTAGCATCTTCATCGGCGACACTTGTGATGTTATCCTCTCCCAAATTCATGTTCGCGCCCTCGAAATCCTGACCGTTACCAACGGTTATTGAAGCAGCGTTTTGCTCATTCGTACCGCCAAAATAACCATCCTCATAGCCGACACCCGAAACATCGATTTTATAATCGCCTGCCGGCAGGTCTATTAAGGAATAATCCCCGTTAGCATCCGTAACGGCGCTCACTTCAACATCACCATCCCCGGAGATTGCGCGAACTAAGATACCCAGCAATGGCGTATTGTTTATCGCGTCTCGGATTCTGCCCCGAACTGTGTAAGTACCGTTGCGATGGCGGGGCCTTAACCCAAAATCGATGCCTTCAGTCACCTGGCCATTTTCAACACCAACAGGATCGGCATCCTTGAAACGCCTTGCATCCTTAAAAAACTCGCCGACAAAACCGCGAGCCCATGCGAACACATAGTATCTTCCCGACGGCAAGTCCGTTAGTTTGTAATGACCGTGGGGACCGGAAAACGCAATGTGGGGTATCCGATACCTTGGAGACACCGCGATCACCACGCCGCCAAAGAGCGGAGTGTCGTCTGCATCTGAGAAAACTCTGCCGGTGATCGTGCCTCGCCGGTCTTCTTTTGGATGCAAAAACAGATCAATGGCGGAAGTCTCATTAGGGGAGGTCACCTCAACGAGATCGGCCTGATCGCGAGTACGTGCATTCTCATAAAATTGCGCATAAAAGCCATCGGCGATCACCTGAACAACATGATTGCCAGTCGCCAGGCCGCCAACTTTATACTCGCCATTTTCATCTGTAAAAGTACGACGGCCGTGCTTCGAATCAGCCGCCCAAACTTGCACAAGCGCTTTTGCAACCGGCAGGTTGTCTACAGCAGAAGCTACCGTCCCGGAAATACAACCGCCGGTTTCCAGAGTAAAATCGATCGCTTCTTCGGACTTGTCTTCGCTTACTACAACAAACGTTGCCAGATCCTTGGTCGGCACTTCTTCCCAAAACTCCGGCAGGTATTCTTCTGCAGCGGCAAGAACGATATATTTTCCTGAAGGTACATTTTCAATTAAATAGTTACCATCGTCATCGGTCTTGGCCCGGAAGCCAGCAATTGATAACGCATGGTCTAAATTACTTGGCTCTTTAAAAGCCTGAACAACTGCGCCGGCAATTGGGGCACTCGTGGTTTGATCCGTGACCATTCCGGCAATCGAACCTCTTTTGGTGAGATCAAAATTAATGTCAGTGCTGTGTGCATCGGGTACAACTTCAACAAGGGCTGCGTCTTCCCGGTCTGCAGCGTGGTCATAAAATTGCGTATTGAATCCTTCAGCTGAAGCTGAGACAAGATATGAACCCGGTCTCACCTGCACCAGATATTCGCCATTTTCGTTGGTGCGAGTTTCCCTGAAAACAAAATGGTCAGGACTGACAGCATTAATCGAATGAGAAAAAACCCGAACATGAGCGCCGGCAATGGGCCCTTGGTCCACAGCATTTCTAACCACACCGCTGATAGCGCTGGCCATTGCCAACACGAAATCTTTACCTTCGAGCTTTTCCGGCTCCTGCACATTCAATATCTCGGCATCGGCCAACTCTTTGGCATCATCGAAAAATTCGGCCCCATAGCCCGGAGCATTAGCCGCCACTAAATATGCGCCCGTTTCAAGTTCTCCGATTTCATAAGCGCCTTCGTCGTTGGTGGTTGCGTGCTTTGCAACTCGCGGATTTAATTTTAAGAAGGCGACCACATGGGCATTGGCTAAGGGTACAGGATTTTGGCTATCCGTGACGACAGTACCCGCTATCTTGGCGCCTTCGCTCAGGCCAAAATCTTTATCAGTAAGCGTGTCGTCTTCTGCGACTGTGAGCACAAATGCCTGCAGGTAATCTCTGGTATTATCATAAAATTCACCGATAAACCCACGGGCATTTGCATAAAGTATATAATGTCCGGGGATGAGATTATCAATTAAGTAATTGCCGGCGTCATCACTTTCCGTGCGCTGAATCCAGCGAACCTTCCCTAAACGAACCGCTTTTACGACCGCACTTCCGATCGGCAAGCCATCCGCATCCTTGCTTATATTGCCACTGATGGCGCCGGTTGGCGGATCGTGAACAATAACATCAGCGCTGGCCGGAATTCGTAAGCCATCCAACTCCACAACTGCGACCACTTTTCCACGGCCGTCCAGGTCGCCTGCAGCAAAAAGGCCATCCTCACTAATTTTTCCCAAATCTTCTGGTTTAACTTCCCACTGAACATTTTTGGGGTGGACTTGCTGCCCATCCAGCGAGGTCACATCAACTTCGAACTGCTGCTCCGTTCCCGGTGGCACAACTGCGACGTTTGGAACGATCTTAACATTAAAAAACGGTTTTGGAAGCTTTCCGATTCTAATGCAGACAACTTTTACAATCTGTTCATTTCCAATATGAATCGTCACCTTGATTTTCACAATACCGACCCGGCGCCCGGCTATAAAAAATCCATCATCGGTTATGGTTCCCATCGAGTCCGGCTGAACATCCCAGGTGATCGAATCGATCTTCGCAGGCGCATTGGCTGTGCTATTAAGTGAAAAGGCGAATGCATCCAATTTAATGCTTTCGCCTATATCTATTTCTGCTTCTTCCGGAACAACGTGAACATCTACATTTGTATTCTGAGCCTGAGTGACGTTCAGAAAAGCGGTCGTGAACAATACCGCCAATAAAACGGTCAGAGTTAGTTTCAATTTATCCATTGCTGTACTCTCCATGTTGAATTCTTTAAATTTCATTTGATAATTTTAAAAAAAATGCTACATTAACCTTTGTTAAAGGAAGTTGGACTTCTTTAACATTAAACTGCCCCGTCACTTTTGGAAAACTTCTGATTGGCCAATTTCAAGAAAGTTTCCATCGGTCAGGCGGGGTTTTATTTTTTAGAACTCAATTTTGACGATCACCTCCTTTTCAGACTTCAGTTTAATTATCAGAAGTATTTTTCACTATTTTTCTAATCAACTCAAAAGCGACCTGGATGCCTTCATTAGCAGCCCGAAAGTTCCCTTTTTGGAAAGATTCTAACGAAAGATTGCGAATATCTTTTGCGCTTTCGAGTAACTGACGATACAAATCCTGCCTTGAATCTAACACTCTATCTTCGGCTTCTCCGATGGCCTCATCTAATTGGTTTAAACGAATCTGGATTTTGTCACCGGAGATCGAAGAAGGCTGTTTTGAATCCAAAACGCGTTCGGCCCTGGTCAGAAATTTTTGAGCCGCGAGAACACCTTCTAACGCCAACTTGTTAAAATCTCTCCTGGCCGCCTGCTCAGCCCTTTTAATTGCAAATTCCGACATTCTAACCAGAACTGCTGCGTCAGCCGGAGAATCTGTAGTCAATTTTCCTCGTAATTCACTAATTTCAGCTTTGGTGCGTTCAATTTCATCCATAATGCGATTTGCAAACCGGCCCTGGCCGCCGGGTTGTGCCAGTCTTAAAGCTCTTTCTAACATCTTTCCTGCCAATTGAATTTTTGTAAGGGCGAGCCTATCGCTGTTTGGATTTTCACTATTCAAAGTCGATTCCGCCTCGTCGGCAAACTTTTGTACGCGTTCATAAAGCCTCGTCGCACGGCGGTTTTGGCTCTGGGCGATTCGCTCCTGCGCATCTTCCATTTTTTTGCGAAGTTGAAAAAGCTTGATCTTTGCTAAACTGACGTCATCTCCTCGCAAGTGATCGGGACAAAAATTCATGGCTCGTAGCAAAAGCAGCATGCTTTGATTATATAATTTCTTAGCCAGAACAAGCTTACAATTTCGCAAGGCTTTGTCTGCTTCATTAGCAAAAGTTATTGCGTTTTGAAAGACTTGTCGAGCCTGCCGCGCATGATCGCCCTTGCACTTCTCGACCAATTCACGAGCGCGCTCACTCAAGCTTTCGAATTTGAGTCGCTCATTTTTAATTCGATCACGATTAACATCGGTTATTCTGCTAACGATGTCCATGGCCTGATAAGCCAATTGTACCGCCACGCGATAATGTTCAGCCGCTTCCTGAATTTTGCCGGCAC
>JADFPY010000216.1 GCA_022562085.1 candidate division KSB1 bacterium
GGTTTGGTATAAGGCGTGAGTGGTTTGCCAATTTTAACAAATTTTATCATCAGCCGTCCGACGATGCGAATTTATCTTATTTTAATTTTGGTTATATGAAAAAGAATGTCCAGGCAATTTTTCTGGCAGGATTGTGGGTAGCAAATGCTGAGAAGTCTCCTACCTGGACGCCAGGAGATGAGTTTGAGAATGCCAGAGAGGAGAAGAAAAAATAAGGCGACATGCAATTTAGGCTACTATTTATTTAACTTGAAAAATTTTGGTTAGTTTTCTATATTAATGTTACTTAAAAAAAACAAGGAGTAAACATGGCAAATTTATGGGACGACATCGCGAAGACGATTCGTGAAGGTGTTGACACTGTGGTTGAAAAGACTGGAGTATTAACAAAAATTGGTAAAATTAAAATTGATATACTTAACATTAAACGGAATATTGAGAAAAACTTTTCTGAATTGGGCGGCCGGGTATATCAGCTGATTACCAAAGAAAAGGAGACCGAGATTTCGACAGATAAGGAAGCCAGGGAAGTCATCGAATGTATCAAAATTCTTGAAAAAGAACTAGATGATAAAAAGTCGGAGCTCGCAAAAGTGAAGTCAAAGAAGAGTAGTACTTCCGAATCAAAATCTGCAACTAAGACAGAAGCTAAGAAAACAACTACAAAAAAATCTACCGGTAAACCAACAGCTTCGAAGAAATCAACCTCGCCAAAAACCAAAGCCCAGACCAAGAAATAAGTTCTCAAAGGAGATGGGAATGAGGAAGGGACAAATTGTTTTAAGCATTTTTTTTGCATTTTTTCTCCTTGATAAGTCCCAGCCTGCCACTGCGCAAATTTATTTAAAATTCGAACCCGCCCATTCTATTAAATTAAATCCAGGAATTTCCCTCGCCGCAGTCGGTGACGTGATGCTGGGTTCCTGGGTTATCCCTGTCTTAGCCGAGCAGGGTGCAGATTATCCTTTTAAAAAAACCAATCGATACTTTGAAGCCGCAGATATAGCAATAGCCAATTTAGAGGCGCCGTTCACGGAAGATACCGTGGCATTTGAAAAGAAGTTTAATTTTAAAGTACCGCCAAAATATGCAAGGGGTCTCCTTGCAGGAGGATTTGATGTTGTCACTTTAGCCAACAATCATATCATGGATTTTGGCGAAAGCGGTCTTCTTTCAACGATTCAAACTCTTGATAAGATTGGCATAAAACATTGCGGAGCCGGAGAAGATTTGTATGAAGCACATCAACCCGCCGTCTTTGAAACGAATGGGAAAAGGATCGCTTTTTTTGGCTATTCCATGACTTTTCCAACCGAATTTTATGCCAAAAAGGATAGCAGCGGCACGGCTTATCCCGAGCCGGAACTAATGCAGCACTCTCTGGAAGTCTGGGAGAATTTTGTTGATTTCACGGTTGTGTCCTTTCACTGGAGTGCTGAAAAGCGCGAAACCCCGAAAGATTATCAAGTTTATTTTGCACACCTGGCAATCGATAGCGGGGCGGATTTGATTCTCGGGCACCACCCACACGTATTGCAGGGAATCGAGTTGTACAAGAATCGGCTCATCGCCTATAGTTTGGGTAATTTCGCTTTCGGATCTTACAGTAAACTTGCAGTGGACAGTATTATTTTGAAGGCTTACTTAAACGACGATGGGCTACAGTATGCGCAATGCATTCCGATCAATGTGGACAATCGGGAGGTTGAGTTCCAACCCGCACTCTTGGACGGAGAACGAAAGGAAGCCGTTTTGTCCAAGCTGTCTACTTTAAGTTTGAATTTAAATAACGGTCGAAATATCCTTGGAAATTCCGGAATAATTTTGGGAGACTGGGCCGGCTTCCACGACGATTGGCTGCTAAACATAGCTGTCAGTACATTTTGGAATTCCGGCTCGACAACCGATATTATTGAGTCGGCAAAGTCGGGTACGACTGAACCCATCAGAAAATCCGACCCTGCATTATAATTAGGTTCGGCCCCGAATTTAAATTAATATTGAGTAACCGCAAATTAACGCGAACGTACGCCAATAAATTAGGACTATAAAGTTTTTTGAAAACAACTAATTAACGTCCATTAGTGGTCTTATGAACTGAAAAAACAGGATCAATAAATGGAATTAAAGATCCATGATCAAGAAATCCAACTTCAGAAATTTTGGAAGAGTCCAAAGCTCACCAAGCTCAGCCAGCCTTTGAAAACAACCGCCGGCAGGACGGTAGAAGTGCTTTATTCCGGCACCGAAAATCTGGATTCCGGACCGGACTTTAAAGATGCTATCATTAAATTGGATGGAAGGTTGTTAAAGGGCGATATCGAAGTACATTTAGATGCATCCGGTTGGTACGCGCACCAACATCACACCGATCCTGCCTATAATAATGTTATTCTGCATGTGATTTCTAAAGAATCAAAAGATGAAGAGTACATCGCAAGAGAGGATGGTGTAAAGGTTCATCAAGTTTATGTAAATATTGGTAGCGATTCTTCTGAACTGAGAACTACCTCAAATATTGGCTCTGAGGCGGAACGCAGGTCGTTTTCGATTGTACAAAACTGTCCCTTATCTCGAACGGATGAAACGAAAATTCTGGCAACCATTCATGTGGCTGGTGAGCGTCGCTTACAGGAGAAAGTGGAGCAATTGCAGGAGGATTTGATTCATGCTTCATGGGACCAATTAATTTATAACAAAATTTTTGAAGCGCTGGGGTATTCAAAAAATCAGATTCAATTTCGAAAGCTTTCTGAGGTGGTGCCGTATAAAATGGTCTGCTCCGAAATGCAATGGGTGTCCGAAGAGATGGCGTTAAAAAAATGTGCTGCATTGCTTTTTGGGGCCGCGGGACTGCTGCCGTCACAGCACACAAAAAGTTCGGAAATAAAGCTGGATGCTGAATCTCTCGATTATGTTGCCCCACTCCAATATTTATGGGATCAAATGTCACACCGTCTCGAAATAAAACCGATGAAACACCACGAGTGGCAATTTTTCCGACTCCGTCCGCAAAACTTCCCAACCCGCCGTTTGGCCGGAATGGTGCAGCTTCTTTTGAAGTTTTATAGACAAGGCTTTCTTAACGGGTTTCAAAAAATATTCTCCGGGAATATGCAGGATTATAAAAGACTGGCCAGCGAATTAGAGTCAAATTTACTTATCAAAACTGAAGGATTCTGGGCACAGCACTATCGGTTAGATGACTCGTTGGATAAAAGAGATCCTACCTTGATTGGCAAAGATCGAGCAAGAGATATTATTGTGAATACAGTCATTCCGGTGATGTATCTTTATAATTGTGAAACGAAAGACGGCTTTTTGAAAAACTGCGTTCGGGAACTCTTTGGCAGATTCCCCAAGCTCGCTGAAAATTCCATAACCCGGGGAATGCGGGAACAATTAAATAACCCAAAACAGGTTAAATCTTCTTTTCAGCAGCAAGGCTTGATCTATTTGCATAAGTTATACTGCAAACCTCTACGCTGTTCTGAGTGCCTGAGTTTATCTCAGGAAAAATAGGCAGCCCTATAGGTTTCGGTTTCAATAATACCTTCCAAAACAATTCGGTATTCACCGGTATCTTGATTGACACATTCGAGGATCGCTTTACAGTGCGAAGAGTTTTCTAACATTTCAGTAACATGCTTTTTTAAATTCGTACAGGATAATTGGGTTATGTTTATTTTGTGCAAATCTTTGTAATTTGAATTGACCATCATGTTCTCCGCTAGTTTGAACCTGTGATATTAATGTAAAAATGCTCAATTTTATTGAGTGGACATCCGAAATATAATATCGGGTGCTATGATGCATCCTTGAAAAATAAAATCTAACCGTAGGTAATTGATTCGACAGTTGTGAAGAATTCATCCATCAAATATTATCAACTAAAGAAATTCTAAAAAAAACTTGACTTTGTTAGTTTAAACTTTAATTTAGTATTTATATCGGCAACAAATCATATGTTACAAGCATCCATGCGAATGTATATCAAAAAACTCTCGAAATATTTCATTCATCCCATTTTAATTTTGATAATTGCTTCTAATTTTCTGATGGCGGGAACGATTATATTAGATTTTGTAGGTCAACCCGGCTTTAACAGAGTGACCATAAAATGGACGACACAAAATGAAATCGATTTGAAAGGTTTCGAGATAGAGAGAAGTTATGAAAATAAAAACGAGAGTTTTAAAAAGCTGGATTTTCTTAAGGCAAGCAGCGAG
This sequence comes from candidate division KSB1 bacterium, assembly GCA_022562085.1. Taxonomy (NCBI): domain Bacteria; kingdom Pseudomonadati; species Candidatus Zhuqueibacterota bacterium. The sequence goes on from JADFPY010000216.1 coordinate 4,230, forward strand.
ATTAAAGATAAAAAAGAATATACTTATGAAGATAAATCGGTCTTCAAGAGTTCGGACCGCACTTTTTATTATCGATTAAAAATAGTCGACAACGACGAGTCTTATACTTATTCAAAGATTATTTCGGTAAAGCCAACCATTTCGAGCGCCCGACAGACCTGGGGCAGTATTAAAGCGATGTTTAGATAGGCCCACCAAGTTACCTGTTCACCGCGAATATTCTTCTTTTTTGAGTTGGCAGCCTCTCACGGAGCGCTGCTTTTTTGTTTTAACCTGCCACAAGTTTAAATTTCTCAGGCGCAAGCTTTTCGATAATAATTTTTGTGCCCCAATGCATCTTGATAACTTTTTTAAATTCAACCAGGTTCAGACGATAGTGGCTGTGAGGTTTTTTAGGACCCCGGCACCAGCATTCTACTGCCTCAACAGACGAATTAACGCCCTTTTCGCCGACTTGCACTTTAAAAGGCTTGCCGGCTTTTGGGAAGAAATCGAGTTCTTTCTTTTGAATCAGAATGTAATTTCCACCTGCTTCTTCGGCTGAGAGCTTTCTTTTGAACTGCTGTTTGTCATCGGCCATAATAGTTCCTTCCTTTCAAATTTTATTCAGTCGCAAGGTGGATGCTTTTGAAAAAATTGTTGATTTCTTTTCGTTTTGCGGAATAATTTCAAAAATTGGAATGTATTAAAAAGGAATTTATTTTAGCGCTGGTATTTCCGAAAATATTTGCACGGCGACGGGAAGTATCGGCGCTTTTTTTTGATTTTCGATTTACAGGCCTAGAAATTTAGACAACCTATCTTCGACCTCATGGAGAGTGCCGACGCCTGAGACCTTACAGACTAACTCCCGTTCTTCATAATACGGGATGATGGGTTCCGTCTCTCCATGATATTTATTTAAGCGGTATTTGACAGTTTCTTCCTTATCATCATTTCTTTGAACGACCCGCGAGGCCACCTCGTCAGGGGGGGGATCAAACTTGATATGATAAATTTTTCCAGTCACCGGATCAATTCTCCGGCCGGTATTCCTATCAATGATTTCAGTATCCGGTACTGCAATTAAAAGAACATAATCAATTTTGACGTCCGACTTTTCAAGCGCTTTTTCAAGAGCTTGTGACTGAGGGAGCGTTCTTGGGAAACCGTCAAGTAAGAAACCGTTGCGGGCGTCAGGTTGACCAATGCGGTCTACTATCATTGCAATTACCAAATTATCGGGTACAAGAGCGCCTTTTGTCATGTATGAGTTAGCTTCTTTTCCTAATCGCGTTTCATTTGAAATCGCTTCCCTCAACATGTCTCCCGATGAAATGTGCGGGATATGCAATTTATCTACAATCCTTTTGGCTTGAGTGCCTTTACCCGATCCCGGGGGGCCGATTAGAATTATTCTCATATTTGTTCCTTACTTGACTCTACCGGGTAAAACATACTATTTTCAAAATGCTATCAAAAAAAACGTCTAAAACAATAAAAAGGGCGAACGTCCAATGGTCGAATCGACGAGCGCCCTTTTTCCTATGGCCTGCGTCCCCTAGGGGACGATATGTCTATCCTGATAAACGGTAAATCCCTTTTTCAAAGTCTTTCTTGCCATACATTTAAATTTAATATAAATTTTGAAAAATGCAACAAGGAAAAATTGAGTTCGGTTCCGATCTGGTCGCAAAGTTCGAGACTTACTTGCCTCCGTGCTCAAGAAAGAAGATTGGCAGGTTGGAAAACTTTCACTGGGTAAAAAAGCCTAAGAAAATTCCGGTCGTATTTACCAGAGATGAAGCCAAAAAAGTCTTGTTACATCTGCGGGGCAAATATTGGCTTGTCTCATCTCTCCTGTTCGGTTCCGGGCTTCGCTTAATGGAAGCACTGACATTGCATGTTAAGGATTTGGACTTTACTGATAGACAGCTTACCATTCATGAAGGAAGTTGGCGAAAATTTTGTAATGATTAGCTGACTTTGTTCCGAGATTCCTGTTGAGTCTGAATTGTGACCAAATCGTGCCCCACTATTCGTCGTCCGTTGGAAACTGATGATATACACCGAATTGTGAATAGAAAAATAACTCAGATGTCAATCTATGAAACCTTGATTTTGGACTCTATGATCGTGAGCCATTGATTTGAGAGAGCTCTCTATTTCATCACGGTCGTTTAAATAGTAGCGGGGCGAGGACTCGTAATCCGTGTCCGAAATCGATAGTTAAAGGTGTTCCATCCTCAAGTTGGTTGACGCGATAGACATAGCCAGTCAAGCGATTGCCAGCTTCTGTAATCTCGGTATTTAGAATCACAAATGAGCCAATGAACGCTGTGACTGGCGCATTCCTGGCTTCAAAACTACCTATACGGCAGTCGAAACGGATGGCTCGGATGGAACGACCTCCAACCTCGGGAATGCGCTCTGGTGCTTGAACCGTCTCCCAGGAAAAGGAACAGCTTTGAATTTTCGGCAACCCTTCGAGCTTCAATGGCGAGAAGCGTTCAGGTAGCTCGACCTCGTGCTCTCCCACCTTCAGCAAGATTGGCATATCCTTCTGTGCTTCAGATGGGTACCGTCCAACAGCCGACCGACCGTCCTCAGACGGCGTTAACTTGACTACAACCTTGCCGATAGTTAGCGACTCAGCCTCAGTAAGGTTCTTTCCTAATATCACGATCTCTAGCTCATATCCCTCTCTGTCTCGCGGCCGCCAAGTGTATACCTCGAAGGGCAACTGTGGCTGGTCTTGGACGGGTGTGCTAACTCTTTTGGTCGGCCGCTCCGGTGCCTTAGGCATTTTGGATTGAAGTTGGCGTGCCATTTCGTCCGGAGATTTCGACTCACCCACGCAACCAACCACCAATAGACCGATTATCATCGAAATTATTGTTCTTTGTTTCATTTGTGTCACCTCCATAACATAATTCAATCAGGTTCTGAAATATCCAAACCAAGAAACTCGACGTCATCGATGATGAGTTCGCCAGTCCCGGTCTGATTGAAGTTAAACCTGACTTTATCGACATGCCACAGGTCCAAATGCGACCCATTTGCCGTAAAGGCTCGAAGCGGAATTCGCACCGTTTGCATAATTGACTTAGTATATGTGCCTACATTGTCGGTGTAGAGGATAGGCGTAAAAACTGACACCACGACAGTTGGCGAGGTATGGCCGAGCGCGTCAGAGATGGTCACAGACAGATCCTGTGGCGTATTTATCTGGTTAAGGTTGCCGCTCGAACGAAAGCGCTGCCCTACCCGAAAGTTGAGGAAATCATAGAACCAGAGTTGGCGATTGCCGATTTCGAAAGTCACAGATGTGCCGGTGGAATTCCAGGCCACACGCAGTCCATCAGTATCATGCGTATAGTAGTTACGTGTAGGGACGGTTTGATAACGAAGGCTCTCTTCCACAAAAGCGCTCACGCCAATACTGCCATTCGTCTGGTTCAGCGTGTTAATCCCCACATCGGAGGGAGTGTCCTGAGAATCGTCGACCGTGAGGTAGATCCAGCGCTGGGGTTGGTCACTATACAACACCGTCGTGCCTACAGCGCTGACGGACGGGGGAATGACATAGCCGGAGAACATCTCGA
>JADFPY010000217.1 GCA_022562085.1 candidate division KSB1 bacterium
GGCCATCCCGCTAGCAGTGGGCCTCGCTCTAGGCCTAGCGGCGGGCAGGAGCTCGCGATCTGAGGTGGAGAAAATCCATGTCGGACTAGAGCAAGTTCATGACAGACTAGAGCGCACCGAAATCGATTCTTCGGGAGGAGGGGAACGGGTGGCGCCCGGAGCTATCCTACGGATCGCAGAGGAAACCAAGAAGCATCTAGCGGAAATCAAGAAGCATCTAAGAACCTAACAGTATGGAACGTTCACAATGACCGAGATAAAGAGGGTGGGAGTGTTGGGTTGCGGCCTAATGGGTCGCGGTATCGCGCAGATTTCGGCCCAGGCGGGTTTCGAAACCGTGGCGCGCGATATTAGCGACGAGTTCACAGCTAGCGGAAAGGAAGCGATAGAGAAATCGCTCGCCAAGTTCGTGGAGAAAGGAAAGATGTCAGCCGACGACCGGAAAGCGGCTTTGGCAAGGTTGACGATGACGACTGACATCTCCGATTTAAAAGCGAGCGACATTATTGTTGAGGCGGTCACTGAAGACCTCGAGTTGAAGAACGGAATGTGGCGAGAGCTGGACGGACTTTGCGGCCCTGACACTATCTTCGCCTCAAACACCTCCAGTCTTACTATTGCGGCTATGGCAGCAGTTACCCAGCGTGCAGACCGTTTCGTGGGCCTGCATTTCTTCAATCCGGTACATATCATGAAGCTGGTGGAAATTGTCAGGGGTCTGGAAACCAGCGAGGAAACTATCGCCGCTACAAAAGGTGTCGGTGAAAAAATGGGCAAAGAGACCGTGACCATCAAAGAGTCGCCCGGCTTTATTACCAGCAGAATCAACGCCATGATTGGCAACGAGGCCTTTTACATGCTGCAGGAGGGCATCGCCACTGCGGAGGAAATCGACAAAGCGCTCAAACTGGGCTTAAATCACCCCATGGGACCGTTCGAGATGGTGGATTTGGTCGGTCTGGACACCCGTCTGAGCATTTTGAAATTTCTGCATCAAACGCTTGGCGAAAAGTACCGACCCTGTACTTTGCTGGAGCAGTATGTGCGGGCCGGAAGGTTAGGGCGCAAGACGGGCAAAGGCGTCTATGATTATACAAAAAAATAAATAGCATTCTATATAGATTTTCTTATTTTGTAAAGACCCAAAATGAGCGATTGGCTTTTAGCTTTTGGCCTCTAGCATTTAATTTTTGGGTACTTACATTGAGAAATTAGCTAATAGCCAACAGCAAATAGCGAATCGCTCAAATTTAGGAAAGATAAACAAATAGAAGATAATAGATGCCGGTCCATAACGATTTTTCTCGCCAATCAACTTTGCCCCCGCACCTTTACTGCAAGGCGGTCATTCCGAAAGTTTCCCGGACGTTTGCCATTAGCATTCGTGTTTTAAGGGGCGATTTTCATAAATCGGTACTCTGTAGTTATTTATTGTGCCGTATTCTTGATACCATAGAAGATTCCTCCTTTCCCCATTTTTCAGATCAGGAAGCCGTTTTCAATTCTTTTACCGAGATATTTTCCAGGGAGGATTTTTCAAATAGAGCGATCCAAAGCTGGCTCGAACTATTTTTTACAACCGCCTTGGTGCGGCAGGATGAAGGTGACTATTACGACCTGCTTCGAAATACCAATTTGGTCATTGCAAACTTCCTGACCCTTCCCGGCAATTATCGTAAGGTGATAAAAGAGTGCATCATAGAAATGTCCACCGGTATGCTGAGTATGGTTTCGAAGCGGCAGCAAAGTACGACACCGTTTTTTCTAAAAACACTAGCCGACCTGGAGAAATACTGCTACTTCGTGGCGGGCACAGTCGGTGTACTGACTGCCAGACTGCTCCGCGAATACTCAGGCCGGATCAATCACTCTCTTTTCAATTATCTCGAGGAAAAATCCGTTTCTTTCGGGTTAGGCCTGCAGATGACAAATATCCTGAAGGACTGTTGGGCGGATTATCAAAGAGGCCTGTGCTATATTCCGGAGGCGATGATTTCGAAGCATAACTTAAGCGCCGCGAGTTTCTTTGAGCCTGAAAACACTAAAAAGGCACAAAAGACCATAGATGATTTGATAACCCTGGCGGCGAGTCACCTTGATAATGGCCTGGATTTAATACTATCCCTACCCAGGAGTCAGTTCAGAGTTAAGCTGTCATGTTTGTGGCCCTTGTTTTTTGCCATCACCACGTTGATTGAAACGAAAAGAAACAGAAAACTGCTTTTAGGGGAAGTCGTGAAGATTTCCAGGGCGAGGGTTCAAAAATTGATGCGAAAAACGACACTTTTAGGCTGGAGTAACAGAGGCATTGGTAATTACTACGAGAGTTTTCGCGTGTTGTTGTAAGACAGAAGGTGTTGAGTCTTAGAGCCGATATTTTGAAAGGAGAGCAAAATTTGTTTATTGCCATGAATCGATTTCGGATAGCCCTTGGGCATGAAAGTGATTTTGAGGAGATCTGGCAGAACCGCGAGTCATATTTAGAAGGGGTGGCCGGGTTTAATGAGTTCCATCTTCTAAAAGGCCCTTCAGATGAAGAGGCGACTTTGTATGCCTCGCATTCAGTTTGGGAATCACGGGCCGCTTTTGAGGCCTGGACGAACTCCGAGGCTTTTAAAAAAGCGCATGCGCAGGCCCGTGCCCCTGAAGGAACCTATCTTAGCCACCCGAATTTTGAGGGTTTTGAAGTAATTATTTGAAAGGCGGCGCTGGTTTTTAATTTTTTTTATCTACGGGGACTTACTTCTTTTAATTGCTGAATATGCTCAGTTTCGCGAATTATTCCTGCGTATTGAACGAAACTGGAGAAAAGCGTGTTCGTTTTTTAAAACCAAACCCTTGGAGAAAAACAGCCTTCCTCTCCTTTGATGGAGCAGGTTATGAAGGCAGGGAGGTTCGTCCGCAAGGCCGGAAATGGCTATCTGACTATTCTGATCACTGATTTTTAACGCCAGGAAGATAAGGAACTGAAAGATAAAATCTTTTGCTTTTTCTTGAGATAGTTTCCAATTTAGCACAAATTTGTCAGCTTTAATTCTTCGCGTCTCTGTGCCTTTGCGGTTCATAGCTTAGACTTCAATATCCCAAAATACCCCCTGATATTTATCCTATTTTTTCATATAATTAAGTCACTTTTTGACATTCAAAATTAATGAGGACAACGTCATGGGAATGACTTTAACCGAAAAGATTTTAGCAAATCGCGCCGGAATGAAAGAAGTCAAACCGGGTGATTTAATTTTTGTCAAGATAGATATCGCCATGGCGACGGACATTTCCTCGCCGTTGACCATAAAAATTTTTAAGGAAATGGGAGGGGAGAAAGTTTTCGACCCCGAGAAAGTCCCGCTGGTTCACGACCACTTGGTTCCCGCCAAAGACATTCAATCTGCTGAGTTTTCTAAAATGATGCGAAATTTTGCCCGCGAGCAGGGAATCAAATATTATTATGAAGTCGGGCGTTCGGGAATTTCCCATCAGCTTTTGCCCGAGCAAGGTTTGATTCATCCCGGCGACGTGGTTTTTGGCGCCGACTCCCACAGCACAACGTATGGCGGATTAGGGTGCTTTGCAACGGGCGTCGGCAGCACGGATATGGCGGCGGCGTGGGTTTTAGGGGAAAGCTGGCTGCGTGTGCCCGAGTCTATTAAAATCAGGTTCACCGGCAAGCTTCCCGAGTGGGTAGCTGGCAAGGATATGATGCTTTTTCTATGAGTAGCTATTAAGGTTGCTCAGTATACACCCAATGACAAAAGCTGTCATCAGTTTGCTCGAGCACGCTCGTGAGCAAGTAAAAGAGAAAGCGTTTAGTGCAAAAAAGTAGTACCTGAAATTTCAAATGACTAAAATCCAAAATGGGCTAAAATTAAAAGCGCCTAAAATACAGTGAGAAATACCGAAAAAAGAAAAAAGCCGTGTGGCGCGCACCTTCCTACTCATACTGTAAAGTCCGCGCCGGATTGATCAAGGCAGCCTTTATCGCCTGATAGCTTACGGACAGAAAGGCGATAAACAGGGCAACCAGGCCCGCCACAATGAATATCCACGGACTCAGGTCCGCGCGATAAGCGAAGTTTTGCAGCCATCGGTTCAGGGTAAGATAAGCGACGGGCCAGGCAACCAGGTTAGCCAACAGCGCCAGTTTCAAGAACTCCTTTGACAACAAGTTAAAGATACTCGCACTTGTGGCGCCCAGGACTTTACGGATGCTGATCTCTTTCGTGCGCCGTTCCGCCAGGTATGAAATCAGGCTGAGTAATCCGAGACAGGTTATGAAGATACCCAGGAATGAAAACGCGCTGATGCCTTTTGCCAACGCCTCTTCGGTCCGGTAAAGTTTGTCGAAATTATCATCGACAAAGGTGTATTCAAACGGATAGCCGGGCACTATCTCCTGCCATATCTGTTCCATCGCGGCGATGGTTTGCGGCAAATTCTCCGTATCGAGTTTTAACGAAATGTAGAAGTACCAAAACGGTTTTATGAAGTAGACCATGGGCTCAATTTCATGGTGTATGGACTCGAAGTGAATATCTTTGACGACGCCAACAATGCGCCCCTTGCGTGTCTCCGTCGGCTGGCTGCTCGAACCGGTATTGTAGGTGGCCTCAAAGGTTTTGCCAACAGCTGTCTCCCAGCCAAGTGCCTTCAGTGCGGCTTCATTCAGCAGAAACGCCTCGTCCTCGTCCGTACCGAATTCCTTTGAGAAGGTGCGGCCTTGCACGACATCAATTTCAAATGTGTCAAAAAAATTTTCGTCGACGGAGACTGCCGTGATGGGCCAAGGTTCATTGCTCTTGTCAGGATTGCCGCCTTCAGGGATGGCGGAAACGGCAATGCTGAGTCTTTCCGTTGGAATGTGTGATGAAATCGACACGCTCCTGACACTCGGGTGGCTGAGAAATTCGTTCTTCAACAAATCCGGATTGTCACGCACTCGCCGGCCTTGGGGAATGACCAAAATCTGCTCCTTGTTATATCCCAGGCGCTTATTCTTGGCGAACTGCAACTGCTGGTAAATGCCCGTCGTACAGATCAACAGAATGATGGCGATGGCGAATTGTGAAACCACCAAGGCTTTACGTAAGAATGATTTTGTGGAGCCGGCGTTCTTTGCGTCTTTAAAGATTTCCGCCGGCCTGAAAGCCGATAGGTAGAAGGCCGGGTAACTGCCGGATGCGAAACCAACAAACATGAAAAGTGCGAATACGGAGAAAATTAACTGCCCGTTCCGGTTCAGGTCAAAAACCAAGTTCTTGCCCACCACTTCATTCAATAAAGGTAATGAGAATTCCACCGCGATCAGAGCGAGGAAAAACGCAATCGCAGTGAGGAGCATGGACTCCGCTAGAAATTGGTTGATGATTTGACCGCGGTGCGCCCCGGCGACTTTGCGGATGCCGACTTCCTTTGAGCGTCGGGCTGATTTCGCTGTGGCCAGGTTCATATGGTTAATGCAGGCAATCAGTAGCACAAAAAAACCAAGCAGAGCCGCAATATAAACGTAGCTGATGTTGCCGTTTTCTTCGATCTCACCGCCAATTTGTGAGTGCAAGTGAATATCCGTTATCGGCTGCAGATAGGCGAGGACAGTCTTGTAATTCTGCGCCTCTTCTGCGCCCAAATGCTTTTGAACAAAGCCCTGAAATTGAGCTTCGAAGGCAGATTTCGAATGTCCTTCAGGCAACAAGACGTAAGTGTGGGCAAAAGTAAATCGCCAATCCTCCAAGATCGCCTTTGGCCAAATGGCCTCGGCCGTGGCAAACGAAAGCAGAATATCAAAGCCGAAATGAGAAGTTGACGGCACATCTTCCAGCACGCCTGTGATCTGAATGTTATGATCCTGATTGTTCCAGCGCAGGCTCAGATGCCTACCGACCACATCGATTTCGCCAAAATATTTTTCTGCCGTGGCGCGCGTGAGGACTGCGGTGTAGGCTTCTCGCAGGGCGGTTTGCGGATCACCGCTTAATTGCGGAAAAGAAAAAATTCTTAATGTAGCTGCGTCAACCCAAAACAGCCGATCTTCAAGGAACTGCTTTTCGCCTTGCCGTAGCAGCGCGGGTTGCCGGTCCCGCCGCACGCGGACGGCCTTAATATCGGGAAAATCCTGATTTAACGCTGGCGCGAGAGCAAACGCTGTGGGCGCGGTTTTAAAGCCATCCACGTCTCTGATGACTCTAAAAATCCGAGAGCTGTTCTCGTGGTAACGGTCGTAGCTCAGTTCGTGTTGCACAAACAAAAACATCAAAATGCAGCAGGCCACGCCGATGGCTAGACCGAAAATATTGATCAGAGAAAAGCCCTTGTATCTGAACAAGTTTCTGAGCGCGACTTTAAGGTAATTTGTCCACATAGCAAAACTCCAAATAAAATGTTGAAAAAGCAAAACAGGCACAATATGAAGGACCTGAAACCAGAAAAAAAGCCCGGCAAGGACTCGGCCGGATGACCGAACTCGGTCGTGGTATTCTTCCTCCATATCGCCGATAAGAGAATCGTGCTCCGGGGCGAGTAAAAGTTCTACAAGCAAGGCCAGGATTGGAGGTCGGTGGTGTGCCTCAGGATTGTGATTACTGCTATTCATAAGTCGATCGCTAATTTAAACATCAAAAGCCAACCTGGGCAGGTCGCTCCAGGCCTCTTGCTGAATTTGCCGAACGGCGTGCAGGGCCGCCAAACCCGCGGGTGTTAATTCGTAAAAGCGCTTTCTCCGGCCGCCGCGAACGTCCGTCGGGTCACTCTCCCATGTGGTGAGATGACCTTTTTTCACCAATCGTTCCAGTGGAATATAAACTGCTCCGACAGACATTTCCCTATTAAGCAACTCTGAAGCGTGTCGGCGAATGGCTAGCCCGTAGGCCTCCTTTTGCAACTTCCATACAGAGAGAAGAAGAATTTCTTCCGCCCGGGTAATAATTTCCATGTTCGTGCCTGATATTTAATTTGTTTTACATTATAAAAGAAATTGTAATCAATGGATACGGCAGTTCGAAACTATTTGTTTCATAATGTAAAACAAATAGGAAAAACCTCCCGGGCGCTTCGGATTCTTTCGCTAGAACAAAAAAAATTATTGGTCCAGAGAAGCTCTGATCCTTGGAACTCAGAGTGATGCCGCACGCAATGTTTGAGGCCATCTGGTTTTTTTCTAAAAATGAAACCATAGAGACATTTAATTATTACAAATACCGCTTGATATTTATCTTAATTTTGCCTATAATTAAGCACTTTTTTGAAGCAGATTTTTCAAATAAAGAGGATGCTCCATGGGAATGACTTTAACCGAAAAGATTTTAGCAAATCGCGCCGGATTGAAGGAAGTTAAACCGAGCGATCTGATTTTTACCGAGATAGATATAGCTATGGCGACAGACATTTCCTCGCCGTTGACCATAAAGATTTTTAAGGAAATGGGAGCGGAGAAAGTTTTCGACCCCGAGAAAATCCCGCTGGTTCACGACCATTTGGTTCCCGCCAAAGACATCCAGTCCGCTGAGTTTTCCAAAATAATGCGCAATTTTGCCCGCGAGCAGGGAATCAAATATTATTATGAAGTCGGACGCTCAGGAATTTCGCATCAGCTTTTGCCCGAGCAAGGTTTGATTCATCCCGGCGACGTGGTTTTTGGCGCCGACTCCCACAGCACAACGTATGGCGGATTGGGGTGCTTTGCCACTGGCGTCGGCAGCACGGATATGGCAGCGGCCTGGGTTTTGGGAGAAAGCTGGCTGCGGGTACCGGAGTCTATTAAAATCAG
>JADFPY010000218.1 GCA_022562085.1 candidate division KSB1 bacterium
AGAAACTTATTCAAGAATAGACGAAGGGGCCTTGTATTCCTATGAATGGTTTTGGCCAGAAGGCAAGGAGCTCATTTCCCAACTATTTGGCCTTACTGACAGCATGTCTTGCCCGATGCATGAAGACCCGCTCAAGATATTACCTAAACCTCTTAGGTACAAATACATCGAAAAGCTCAATGAAAAGTTACCAGCTAAAAATCATATTTTTGTTCCTGGCAACTTAAATCCAGCCTCAAGATACGTTTACAGACAATTGGAAAAATATTACAAAGGAAACCTGGAAAAAATCTTAACTCACGTTCGAGTTAAGCGAATTGTGATAAGCGAAAAAGATAGGGTTGGTATTGGGACCTTTCAACCAAAAGATGAAAAAAATCAAGATTCAACCGAACTTACCGGAGATATCAATTACCGTAAAATTGCCCTCTATGGTTCCGACTCGGATCCCCGCGCTTTCAATTTTGACGGCGAGCTGAATATTGCCAACCGGGGCTTGGTTGAGTTCATCGAGGTGCTGAAATTGGATGTTGCTTTTCTCTACGACCTTCTTGGGGCCTCACAAGAACACAAAATCAAACCCAAAAAATTCGCCCAAACGGATATTGATGAAGTGATAATCGGACACACGAATGAGCCGGAATATAAAAAACTGCAGTCCAACGAATTTATGGAGGCCCTGCGAGATCGGACGGTCAAGATCGATGTTCCCTATATTACCAAACTTTCGAATGAAATTAAGATCTATGAAAAAGACTATGATAAAGAGAAAATCAGAGGCAAGCATATTGCGCCACATACTTTTGAACTCGCATCCATGTGGGCGGTCCTGACCCGATTAGAAGATCCGAAGAAGGCGCAGCTCACATTAATGCAAAAATTAAAGCTGTACGACGGCAAAAGTCTGCCCGGATTTACTGAAGATAATATTAAGGAATTGCGTCTGGAGACAGTACGAGAAGGGATGGAAGGCATTTCGCCGAGGTACATTCAGGATAAAATTTCAAATGCGTTAGTATCCGATGAAGGAGGAACTTGCGTGAATCCGTTCATGGTTTTGAATGAACTGGAAGAAGGTCTGCGGCACCACTCGTTGGTTACCCGTGAGGATCAAAGGAAGCGTTATAGAGAGTTATTGAGCGATGTCAAAGAGGAATATGAGGATATCGTTAAAACTGAAGTTCAGAGAGCGATTGCCGCCGATGAGGAAGCTTTGGTTCGATTGTGCGGCAACTACATCGATCACCTGAAAGCATATACCCAGAAAGAGAAAGTGAGAAACAAATACACTGGAGCGGATGAAGAGCCGGATGAACGGTTGATGCGCTCGATTGAGCAGAAGATTGACATCCCCGAAAGCCGCAAAGATGATTTCCGCCGTGAGATCATGAATTATATCGGGGCTTTGGCGCTTGAAGGTAAGACGTTCGATTACCGATCAAATGAAAGACTGCAAAAGGCACTCGAGCTCAAACTTTTTGAAGATCAGAAAGATTCGATTAAACTGAGTACTTTGATTTCGAGTGTAGTAGACAAAGAGACCCAGGAAAAAATCGACGTGGTTAAATCACGGATGATTAAATATTACGGTTACTGCGATGTCTGTGCGACCGACGTGCTGAATTTCGTGGCCAGTATTTTCGCCCGCGGCGACATTAAAGAATCTTTGCAATAAGTTATTCCGATGGTCAAAAAAATAGACAAAGATCAGGCACGATTCCGCCAGATCATTCGTGGAAAAGTAAAGAAAAATCTGCGAAAATATATTACCCAGGGCGAGCTGATTGGGAAAAAGGGTAAAGAGCTGGTAAGCATCCCGGTTCCCCAGATCCGTCTGCCGCATTTTCGTTACAGCATCAAGAAAGCCGGTGGCGTCGGGCAAGGAAAAGGTGAAATTGGCACCCCAATTGGCCGTGGCGACGATGGCCAAATTCCCGGCGCCGGTGACGCGCCCGGGCAGCACATTCTGGAGGTCGATGTTTCGCTGGAAGAACTCGCTGAAATGTTGGCGGAAGAATTGGAACTGCCAAATATTGAAGCGAAGGGCAAAAAGAACATTACTTCTGACAAGGATAAATATACCGGAATCAGCCAGGTCGGCCCGGAATCCCTGCGTCACTTCAAAAGAACTTACAAACAAGCCCTAAAGCGGCAATTGATTTCGGGTACTTACAACCCGCTTGATCCTGTGATAATTCCGGTGCGCGAAGATAAAAGATATCGGTCGTGGAAAGTAACATCAAAGCCGGAAAGCAATGCTGTTATCATCTACATGATGGATGTCTCCGGTTCGATGGGCGACGAACAGAAGGAAATCGTCCGGATTGAATCATTCTGGATAGATACCTGGCTGAATTATCAGTATAAAAATATCGAGACCCGGTATATTATTCATGACGCAGTTGCGCGCGAAGTTGATAAAGAAACATTTTATCATACACGGGAAAGCGGTGGCACGATCATCTCTTCGGCTTACAAAACCGCCGACAAAATGATTAATGAATTTTATAATCCGAATGAATGGAACATCTATCTATTCCATTTTTCTGATGGGGACAATTGGGGCGAAATTGACACCGATGAATGTGTTATGCTGCTTAAGGAAAACCTTCTGCCGAAGATAAATCTTTTTTGTTATGGGCAGGTCGAAAGTCCATACGGCAGCGGACAATTCATCCGGGATTTAGAAGATTTTTTGCTTGATGAAGAAAACATTGTTTTGTCTGAAATTCCGGATAAGGATGGCATTTACGATTCGATCAAAGAATTCTTAGGCAAAGGAAGATAGAAAGTTTTGAACGCAAAATACCGTCTGAGCCCTTCTAGATATTCGCTCAAAACTAATAAGATTAATAAGCTGAATCACAGATGAATTTACCAAAAGAACTTGAAATTCAGAAAGAAGAAATTCGAGGCTACGCCGAAAGCTACAACCTCGACTTTTATGAGACCATATTTGAGATGGTTGAATTTGATGAGTTGAACGAAGTGGCAAGTTATGGCGGCTTCCCCACTCGCTATCCTCACTGGCGATTCGGGATGGAATATGAAGAACTTTCCAAGGGCTACTCCTATGGACTGCAGAAAATTTACGAGCTTGTTATTAATAACGATCCCTGTTATGCTTATTTAATGAAATGTAATAACCTGGTGGATCAAAAACTTGTGATGGCTCATGTCTACGGTCATTGTGATTTTTTTAAGAATAATCTCTGGTTTTCGCACACCAACCGGAAAATGATGGACCAGATGGCTAACCATGGCACCCGGATTCGTCGCTATGTCGAAAAATACGGCGAAGAAACGGTTGAAGATTTTATTGAGGTCTGCCTGTCTTTAGAGAATTTGATCGATCCGCATTTGCCGCATATTAAACGCAAAGCGGATAACGGCAAAGTCAATGGGAAGCAGCAGGAAGATTCCGAAAATGGTTCACCAGTCAGACTCAAGAGCCAAAAGTCTTACATGGATTCGTTTATAAATCCCGCAGAATTTCTTGAGGAGCAAAAGCAGCTATCAAAAAAACGCGAACTTGAAAAAAGAAAAAGAATTCCGGAGGAACCGCAGCGCGATATTTTACAATTTTTATTAGAATATGCACCCTTGGAAAGATGGCAGGCTGATATCCTTTCAATCATCCGCGACGAAGCTTATTACTTCAGTCCGCAAGGTCAGACAAAAATAATGAACGAAGGGTGGGCAACTTATTGGCACTCTACGATCATGACCAGAAAATGCCTGACGGACGCGGAATTGATTGACTACGCCGACCACCACTCGGGAACCCTGATGACCAGTACCGGCAGATTGAATCCTTATAAGTTGGGTGTGGAGCTGTTTCGTGACATCGAAGACAGATGGAATAAGGGGAAATTTGGTAAAGAATATGAGGAATGTGAAGACTGGCAAGTGAAAGAAAACTGGGACAAGAATCTCGGCCTCGGTCAGGAAAAGATTTTTGAAGTCCGCAAGCTTTACAACGACTTGATGTTTATCGACGCATTTTTGACGCCCGACTTTTGCCGCCAACACAACCTTTTTGTGTATGAATTTAATGACCGGACGGATTACTATGAAATCTCTGACAGAGATTTTCAAATCATCAAGCAAAAACTGCTTTTTAGCCTGACGAATTTTGGCCAACCGTCAATTTATGTTGAAAATGCGAACTATTTCAATCGCGCTGAGTTATACTTAAAACAAAAACATGAGGGCGTGGATTTGAAAATGAGTGAGGCCAGAGACACTTTGGCCAATTTATATAAAATCTGGACTCGCCCGGTTCATTTAGAAACGATTGTTGATGAGGTCAAGACTCAGTTAACCTTTGATGGTCAAGAGCACAGTGAAATAGAAATTGATTGACGAACAGTTAAACTAGTGAGGTGAAAAATGACACCTGGAAAGGCAGCCGTACAACGTTTACAAGATTACCTCAGCAAACAGAAGAGTCATGATGCAGGTTATCAATTTAGTTGCGATCTCAAAGGGCTTAAGATTCAAATAAATGTTAAAGAGTTTGACAAATTTAGTTTTATTGTGGAAACCCTTCGAATTGAGCGGTCTGATGACTTACAATCTGGGTCAGATTGTTTAAGAAAGCAAGCGGATTTTTTAAAATCTAATCTAACTTATCTGCTTGACAATATTGAAGTGTTTGAAATCGATTCCCTGCAGTCTAAGGCTCAACTGCGCAGCCGTATTCCCGAAGAAAACGACTCTTCTCTTTCGTATTTTGAAATTATGATTGAAGGCAGGAGAGGGGTCGCCCTTGAACGGGTTGTATTTGACAAGCAAAAAAAGCAAAGAAAAAACGCGACATTTCATTTGACCCATGAAACCCTTACCCGAACAATCGATGATTTTGTCAAAGCGATTGAGTTAACTCAATAATCATTTATTGATTGTTTTAGAATTTTGTCTTAAATTAGAAGGCAGGTGAGCTATCCTGCCTTTTTCTTTTTATAGGTCCTACTATAGGCTTTTTATGACTTCTATTAAAACTAAAAATAAAAAGGGCCTTACACCCGCTGAAAAATGGATTATCTGGGGGGTGTTTTGCCTGCTAGTGAGTTTAAGCGCTCAAAGGTTTTCTGTTTTTGCGGGCTTGATGCTTTTTTCTATCGGCATTTCATTCTTTTTAAGAAAAGAAAAGTTGGTTCTCGCTACGATTGTAAGTATTATAGGCATCCTTGCTTTGGGATTCAGTAAATTTCTAATCTAAGTTCAAATAAAAATGCTCATTCGAATTACCCTGATTTCTCTCACTCTTGTAGCATACCATTTAAGTCCTGCTTATTCCCAAAATGATGATAAAATAGCCGTTCTTTGGTGTGATCCCTTGCTAAATATCAGCCAAATTACCAATCGAAACGGAATTATTAATATCATCAATAAAGCGAGAGATTCTGGATTCAAAGCGATTGCATTAGGTGTTAAAACAATTACGGGGGAAGTTATTTATAAAAGCAAAAAAGCGCCGCGGTTGTTCGATTGGCAAGGTTCCCGACTCCCTGTGAGTTTCGATCCCGTACAAGTATTTCTCAATGAAGCCAGGCTAAGAAATATTGAAATCTACGCCGTCTTTTCGCTTTTCTCGGAAGGTCATTTGGTTGAACGAAAAGGGCCAATCTACACAAATCGTCTGGATTGGCAGACAAGAGTTTATGTTATTGAGGACGGAGAACCCACTTTGACGCCGGTCACGGAATGGGGTTATGGAACGGCTGCGTTTGCGAACCCCTTGCTTCGGGAAGTGCAGGATTATGAAATTGCCATCGTGAACGAATTCATTCAGAATTATAATGTGGATGGGCTGATTTTCGATAAAGGGCGGTTTAGCGGAATCGAAGCTGATTTTTCCGATCATTCAAAGAACGAGTTTGAAAAATTCCTTGGAGGAGGACGAAAAGTGAACTGGTGGCCGGAGGAAATCTATGAATTGAAATTGGTAAATGAAGAATCGGAAATCATTCCCGGACCGCTTTTCCAGGAGTGGTTGGAGTTTAGGTCGAAATCTATTCAATCATTTTTCAAACGCCTGATTAATTCTGTTCGCAGCGTGGACACGGCAATTCCGGTGGCAAATTTCGTGGGCGCCTGGTATCCAACTTATTATGAATACGGGGTTAATTGGGCAAGCGAAACCAATGTGCCGGAGGAAGATTGGGCCAGCAGCGATTATCCGAAAACTGCTTTAGCAGAAATATTTGATTATTTGGTTGTCGGTTGTTTTTTTCCGAGAATAACCATGGAAGAAGCGGAGAACGTCGATGCCGAGTGGTGGATGAGTGTTGAAGGGAGCTCAATTATTGCCCGGGAAGTGGTTGGTGAGGCGAGTCCGGTTCACGCTTCTCTTCTGGTTGAGCAATTTAAGAGCAATGCCGACACTTTTAAAAAAGCTTTAAGAACAGCGATAAATCTTAACGATGGTTTATATGTTTATGATTTCAGCCAGATTGAAAAATATAAGTACTGGGATGAATTAGGAGATATACTTAAAGGTGAATCAAAGCCCGCCAGCAAGTTGCCTGTCCTGGCTAAATAATTTTTTATCAGCGTGGTTTTTCAATCAGTATCAATTTTTTTCTATCTTCTTTACCCGCTTCATAAATTCAAGTAGACTCCCAATATTATTTTTGCTGCCGCCCTCGATGATTAAAACGTCATTTGTATTTGACTGAATCTTAATCGTTTCATTTCCTTCCGGATATTTTACTTTCAAAAGTTTTTCATAGGCATCCCTGAATTCCTGTGCTTCTGTTTGAGAATCCCAACTGCTGTAAATCAACAACAATAAGTCACTGTTTTTTTTGTGTTCCAAAACTGCAAAGGAATCTCCGTTCCAACCTTCTGCAGCCGTCAACCCGGCTTCGGCCATTTTATGTTCTGAAAAAATAATCCGCCATTGAATCTCGCCGATCGTGTTGGATTCAAGCAACTTCCAATCAGAAAATATTTTCTGCTCAAAGGAAGGCCACTCAAACTTTACCGGGAATTCATTGGCAAGCCACTTTTCCGGGTGGAGTATTTGTTCAGTTGATACCGGAGGATTTTTATAAAGTTCATCAACTTTTTTCCAGCCCTGCTTCTGTATTTCGAATACGAAACCCATCCCTTTAAGATAAGCTCCCACCATTGTTTCAATCATGAAAGGAGGGATATCGTCCATCGCTTTGATGGCTTTCTCAATGTCTCCACTATGTGCCAAGGGAACCACGCTGCTTTTTAACATTTGCAGCATTGTTTTGACATCCAGTTTGGCCTGCATTTTAATTGCCATATCAAGCATCCCAGGCGCAGGAACAGAGCCAAATTGAGTCTTCAAAGTCCATAAAGTCATCAAATAGGTAGCCTCGCCCTCGACAACTGCTTGACGGGCGAGCACCTCGTCATCATTTAATTCTCCTTGCTCTGGTGAAAGTAAATAGTCATCGAGATTGTGATGCTGATCCTGAAAGCCGTGATAAAGCTCGTGTGCATAAACCGAGCCCAACGCCGATTCCGGCAGGTCCTGCATGACGACATAAAATGTATTGGTGGCCGGATCGTAGTAAGCCGCTGCCTGGCTCTGCATCACTGTCTTAGCCAAAGATTTGAAATCTTTAATTTCCGGTCCCCGGTAAAGGCCGAGTTTGCGGACAACTTTTCCGTAGTTCTTGTCAAGATTACCTGAGAATTGTTTTTCCAGCATTTTGTCAAGATACTTGCCAAAATCTGCAAG
>JADFPY010000219.1 GCA_022562085.1 candidate division KSB1 bacterium
GGGAGATCGGGCACGTCATCTTCTTTCATGAACTCTTCGTTTTGCGTCAACTCGGGGAGAAGAAACTTCTGCTCAAAGGCGCCGAGGAACTCTACGACTCCTTTGAAGTAGTCCACGATGATCGCTGGCAACTGCTGCTGCCAACCAGAGAAGACACTCTGGCTTACGCTCAAGAAGTGCAGGATCGGATGATCCAGCGACTCGAATCACATGAGCCGTCAGCCAAAGAAACCTACCTTTATTTACTGGCTCTGCTTCATGAAGACATGCACGATGAGGCCTTTACCTACACTCGTCAAACTTTGGAATATCCGCAACCGAAGTACTCCACAAATCACACCGCAGACAAATTTGAAGTAGGCGCAGGACCCTTGCCAGGCGATGTTGAAATCCCCGGCGGGACTTATATGCTTGGCGCCGTCCCCCAGCAGCCGTTCGTTTTTGATAATGAGAAATGGGCTCATCCGGTAGAAGTGAAGCCTTTTAAAATCGCGCGCGCTGCTGTCACCAACTCAGAGTTTGCCGAATTTGCGGATGCCGGTGGTTACGAGCGGGAGGAATTCTGGAGCTACGGCGGCCGCACCTGGCTCAAAAAATCCGGGGCAAAGCAGCCGGTTTACTGGAGACAGGATGGTAAAAACTGGCAGCGACGGCATTTCGATACTTGGCTGCCCCTGGAAGAGAACCGGCCTGTGATCCACATTAATTGGTATGAAGCCGAGGCCTTTTGTAAGTGGGCCGGACGCCGCTTGCCGACCGAGACAGAGTGGGAACTGGCAGCCAGCGCAGAGCCCGCCAGCGGCGTTCAAAAATCGGAAAAACGCCTCTACCCCTGGGGAAACGAACCTGCCACCCCTGAGCATGCAAATTTGGATTCAAATTTTGTAGGTTGTGTCGATGTAGGCGCCTTCGCCAAGGGAGATAGCGGTTTTGGCTGCCGTCAAATGATCGGCAACGTTTGGGAGTGGACTGCTTCACCATTCTACCCGTTTCCGGGATTCATCGTGGATCAACCGTACAGAGAATATTCGGCGCCGTGGTTTGGCTACAATAAAGTCTTACGGGGCGGCTGCTGGGCAACGCGCTCTCGCCTCATCCGAAACACCTATCGTAATTTCTACTTGCCGCATCGCCGGGATGTGTTTGCAGGCTTCCGCACTTGTGCTGAAAATGATCCAAACGGCAAATGAGAATAACTTTAATCACACCAACACCTAAACATTCACGTACGGGTAACCGGATAACCGCCCTGCGATGGGCGCGGATGCTGAGAAAGCTTGATCACAAAGTCAACATAGAAACTGAATTTAACGGAACCCAATCTGATGTAATGATTGCCCTGCACGCCCGACGCAGCCATTCCTCCATTGTGCGTTTTCGGCAATTGAACTCGACTAAGCCCTTGATAGTAGCGCTAACGGGCACGGATCTCTATCATGATCTACCACAGAGCCGGGATGCACAAAAATCACTTGAGTGGGCTGATCGCCTGGTGGTGCTGCAACCCCTTGCAATCGAAGAGTTGCCGGAAGAGTTTCGCAGCAAGACCAGAACCATTTACCAATCTGCAATTAAGCAGGACAGACGAATTAAAAAAAAAGAAAAGACGTTTGATGTATGTGTGCTCGGTCATTTGCGGCCCGTAAAAGATCCGTTCCGCGCGGCGCTTGGAGCTCGGAGCTTACCCAAACCCTCTCGAATTCGGGTCCTGCAAATTGGAGCGGCTCTGGGGCCTGAAATGGAACAAACGGCTTTGGCAGAAATGAAAACTAATGCCCGTTACCGCTGGCTCGGTGAAAAACCGCGCTGGCAAGCTCGGAGAATTTTAGCAAGCTGCCGGCTCCTGGTGCTTTCTTCCCAAATGGAAGGGGGCGCCAACGTCATCTCCGAGGCCGTGGTAGCAGGCGTGCCAATTTTGGCATCGAACATTTCCGGTTCCGTGGGCCTTTTAGGGAAAGATTATCCCGGCTATTTCTCAGTTGGAAACACGGATCAGCTTCGGGAACTTCTTTTGAGAGCCGAGAGCCAAGGGGAATTTTTGTTTGAACTCCAAGCTTGGGGAGAACGATTGCAACATCTATTTGAACCAGAAACGGAACGAAACGCTTGGGGAAATTTATTGGATGAATTATGTGTTAGCTTAAATTGAGCTTGGGCTGCCCAAAAAACGCCAATGCCATTCTGAGCCCAGCGAAAAATCTTTTTTTTGTGTGTAGGAGCAGGAGATTCTTCGCGCTGCGCTCTTCAGAATGACGGATTTGTCGACTTCTTGGACAGCCGCAATTATACTATATTAATACTTACCCGGAGCGTCCCTAAATATGGCTTCAGAAGAAAAAACAGACGGGTACACGTTAACCGGTCTGGCAAAAACGTGTGGTTGAGCTGCCAAAATAAGCCCGGTCGGGCTTGAGAAACTTTTGGCGGTATTACCAAAAAATCACGATTCTAACCTGCTCGTGGGTTTTGAAACCAGCGACGACGCCGCGGTTTACCGTATAAACGATGAGCTGGC
The DNA here is from genome assembly GCA_022562085.1 of candidate division KSB1 bacterium. Lineage (NCBI taxonomy): Bacteria > Pseudomonadati > Candidatus Zhuqueibacterota bacterium. The sequence goes on from JADFPY010000219.1 coordinate 2,516, forward strand.
CATCGTGACAACGGCGGACATTATCACGCCGCCGGTAGATGATCCCTATCTGTTCGGCCAGATTGCTGCCGTCAATTCCATCAGCGATATTTACGCCATGGGTGCGACGCCCACTACTTGCTTGAACTTGCTTGGCTTCCCATCGAAAAAACTCGGGCCGGAAATCCTGCAGGGTATCGTGGAGGGGGCGATCAGCAAAATTAATGAAGCAGGGGCGGTGCTGGCTGGCGGCCACACTTTCGATGATGATGAACCCAAATTCGGTTTATCGGTCACCGGGATGGTGCATCCGCAAAAATTTTGGCGCAACGCCGGCGCGCAGCCCGGTGATGTTTTGATTTTAACCAAGGCCATCGGTAGCGGCGTCATTTTTAACGCCAATTTGAAAAAATGGGTCTCGGCGCCCGCTCTCGAACAGTGTTTGCAAACTCTGACAACCTTAAACAAAACCGCCGCAGAAATCATGCAGAATTATGAGATTCATGCGGTCACCGATGTCACCGGCTTTGGTTTGGCGGGTCACGCTCTGGAAATGGCTAAAGGCTCCGGCGTTACTTTGGAAATAAAAATTTCGGAAGTGCCAATCTTAAATGAAGCTTTGGAGATGTACGAAAAAGGCATGAGTACCGGCGTAAACGCTTCCAACCGTGCGCTGGTTGAAAAAGTCACGCGCTTTGAAAAGACTTTGCAGCCCTGGAACGAAGAGATTTTTTATGATCCGCAAACCGGCGGCGGACTTTTGGCTTCCGTGCCGGAAGCTCACGGTCAAGCCCTACTCAACACGCTTCACAATAGCGGCGTGGAGAAAGCGCGGATGATCGGAAACGTGAAGCAGCTGGTTGATTCGAATTATTTGGTTTTTGGGTAGAAATAGGTGAAATCCTTTTTGTTTGAATAACTACACCGAATAGGTTTCACGGTTACTAAGGAATATTGGGAAATAATTGTTACGACGAAACCATCCATCGATTGCATTTTTCTTTTGAGACGGTAAGTCAGTAATTTAAATACTTTTTGAACTCTAACAATCATCGGAGGAAACCAATGCCAAAATGGACCTTTGAGCCCGGCCACACGGCCGCGGCGTTCTGCGTCAAACACATGATGGTAAGCTGGGTGCGCGGCCATTTCAAGAATCTGAACGGTACCATGGAATTTGATCCGGAGAATCCTGCTAATTCAGCTGTGGAAATAGAAATTAATGCCAACGAGCTTTGGAGCGGTGACTCCTCCCGCGACGACCACCTGCGTAGCGCAGATTTCCTGGATGTCAAAAATCATCCCAAAATCACATTCAAGGGCAACCAGATCGACATCAGTAGCGCAAATGAGTTTAAAGTCACCGGCGATTTAACTATTCGCGGCATCACTCGTACGGTAACTTTAGACGTACACTACTTAGGACAATGGCAAACGCCTTTTTGGGAAGACGGCGTTGACAAAGGCCCGAAGACTCGTGCCGGATTTTTGGCGGAAACCCGAATTAACCGCCTCGATTTTGGGGTGAGCTGGAATGACAAGTTGGCGGTAGGCGGTGTCGTAGTAGGCAGCGATGTGCTCATCACCATCGATGTGGAAGCGATTTTGGAAGAATAAATTTACGAAGCCTTCGAGGTTTCCTAACTAAAAATAGCAAATTAATCTTTAGTCATTTCGAATCAAAAGAGGGTTGGGATGAAATGTTTTTTTACCTTATTTATTATTTTTTTACTTTCTATTTCCTCTGCATTTTCCCAAACATTTCGCTTCACCGCCATCCCGGATGAAAATACCGAGCGCTTACAAAAACGATTCAACAAAGTAGCGAAATATCTTTCCGAGCAACTGAACGTAAACGTGAAATACGTTCCGGTCAAATCCTACAGCGCTTCGGTGGCGGCATTTAAAAATGACCAGGTGCAATTGGCCTGGTTCGGTGGCCTTTCCGGTGTTAAAGCCCGGCGCTCTGTTCCGGGTTCAGTGGCAATTGCGCAGGGAGAAGAAGATTTGCAGTTCGTCACTTACTTTATCGCACATGCAAGCACCGGAGTAAAATTGTCCAAAGAATTTCCGGCGGAAATAAAAGGCCACACTTTTACGTTCGGGTCCAAAGGTTCCACTTCCGGACGTTTGATGCCTGAGTTTTTTATCCGGCAGCATTTCAAAAAAGAACCGAATAAGATTTTCAAACGCGTTGGCTTTAGTGGCGATCATTCAAAAACCATTGCGCTGGTGCAATCCGGAGGCTATGAGATTGGGGCCCTCAACTTTAAGGTGTGGGAAAATGAATTGAAAGCCGGCAACATCGACACCAACAAGGTGCGGGTTATTTGGAAAACCCCCACTTATCCCGATTACAATTGGACCATCCGCGGCGATGTGGGAAGAAAGTTCGGCGAGGATTTCATTCAAAAGGTTAAAGACGCCCTGATCAATCTTTCGGACCGCGAGGTGCTGGACTCATTTCCGCGCCAGCGTTTCATCGAGGCCGACAACTCCACGTATGGCGCCATTCTTGAAACCGCTATTATCATTGGAATTATTGAGAGCTAATGATTCGTCTTGAAAACGTAAGCGTTTCTTACAAAGATAAACCGGTGTTGAAAAACATCTCTCTTGCCATTCGGGAGGGAGAAAAAATCGCGCTGATCGGCCCGAGCGGCGCCGGCAAAACAACTCTGCTGAGAAAACTTTATGAGCTTGAGCAAGATGGCGCGGCTTTTATTCATCAAGACTTCGCGCTAGTGTCTCAGCTTTCCGCCTTCCACAATGTTTACATCGGACGTCTGGATCAAAACGGTACCTTTTACAACATACTGAATCTCATCAAGCCGCAGAAGCAGGAAATAGAGCATATTTCTTCGATCTTGCAAAAATTAGGCATGAAGAACAAAATGCATGAGCGCGTCGCCAAGCTCTCAGGAGGAGAGCAGCAGCGCATAGCCGTCGCGAGAGCGATTTTCAAAGGCAGTAAGTTGCTGCTCGGCGATGAACCCATTTCATCCGTTGATCCTCACCAATCCGATAACATTTTGAAATTACTCAAGCAAGCGGCGCAAACGGTAGTGGTTTCCATGCATGATGTGCAGTTCGCCCTGAAGTTTTTTGAGCGTTTTGTCGGTCTAAGCCACGGCCAAATCCATTTTGACCTGCCCGGCAAAAAAGTCAGTCAATCTTTACTCACAGAGCTTTATCAATCTTGCTAAAGGCAAGTTTAGCTTTTCTCGCCGTCGCGCTTTTCTGCTTTATCTTCGCCGACATCGAAATCACCACACTTGACCCCTGGTTTGAATTTCAGAGGATGATCACCGGGGCTTTAACGCCGGACTTTTCCGTCCTGATTGAATTCCGCAGCGCTCTCCTCAACACGGTCACCTTTGCATTGTGCGGCATCTTCATCGCCGTCATATTCGGTACGGTTTTAGCGCTAATGTTTCATCTCATCGTGGTCCGCTTGTTTTGCGCCTTCATTCGCGCCATTCACGAAATTTTTTGGGTGTTTATCTTATTGCCGATTGTGGGTTTAAATCCCATCTGCGGAGTTCTGGCGATTGCCATTCCTTACTCCGGCATATTTGCAAAAGTTTACGCCGAAATTTTACAGGAAGCCGATCAAGGGCCGCTCAAGGGTCTGCCGCCAAAGAGCAATCCCATCAGCAAGTTTGTTTACGGTGTTCTGCCGGTTATTTATGCAGACATTAAGAACTACACGGCCTATCGATTCGAATGCGCATTACGCTCCAGCACGGTGTTGGGCTTTATCGGTCTGCCGACCCTCGGCTTTTACCTGGAGACCGCGTTTCGCGAAGGGAACTACTCTGAAGCCGCCGCCATGCTTTTCAGTTTTTATCTTCTCATCGCCTCGCTGAAATACTGGCTCAAACCCAGATTAGTGCCGGTTTACGTTGGTGCCGCCTTTGTCTTGATTTCCAAAGAGGTCTCCCTTTCGTGGGCAAATGTGAGCCGTTTTACTTACGAAATCCTGCCCTGGCCCATGCGGCGGGAGGGATTTCTTAGCGGAACAAACGAGATCGTTTTTCCTTTTGAAGAGGTACGAGCGTGGGTCATCAACATATTTCAGAACGAGGCTCTGGACGGAATCTGGCAAACGGCGGTCTTAACCCAGATTGTTCTGGTGGCCACGGGTCTGTTTGCTTTGGTTGGATTTACCACCATCAGTCGCACGTTTTTTGGCGCGTTTTTCCGGCGAATTTCCCACTTTGCGCTCATCGTCATCCGCACAACTCCAGAGTACATTTTAGCCTACGTCTTTCTGCAGTTGTGGGGACCTTCCATGCTGCCGGCCATTTTTGCTATTGCTTTGCACAACAGCGCGATTTTAGCATATTTATCCGGCCAAAACGCCAACTTGATCGAACTTAGACTTGATGCGCCAAGAAAAAAAATGAATCGCTATTTTTTTGAAGTCCTGCCGCGAATTTACGGCCAGTTTCTGGCTTTTCTTTTTTACCGCTGGGAAGTGATGATGCGGGAGTCCGCCATCCTCGGTATTTTGGGAATTTATACTCTGGGCTTTTTCATCGACAGTGCCATTTCGGACGACAAGCTGGACAAAGCCGTGCTCTTGATCGTGATCACCGCGCTGCTGAACATGCTCATCGATACCATTTCGCAGATCGTTCGGCGACGGCTTAAGGTTTCTACTAAATTGGTGACCTCGTATTAAGCGACCCTCCATACTTTCCGAACAGCTTGTTTGCCTTTTTTGCGGCTTTCATGTGAATTGTCACCGACAATTCACATGAAAGCCATAGACAATACGGGATGACAATATATCACTGTTACCAAGTTTTACGTACTCCAAATTGTTATCTACCTGGATTTAATTCAATAAACGCGTTCAAGGGAGCACCGCCCTGGCGTCGGGTATAGTCGTTCTTGGAAATACACACACCTCTTTTTTGTTCTGTACGGGGCCCTTTCACAGTTGCTTTCACAAACTTTTGAACTAAAAATGTGACTGAATATAAGTGTAAGTTTTGGTGAAAATTGTTTATACAAAATTAAGGATTCAACCGGATTCAATCGGTGCTGAACTACAAATAATACATAATCAGTGAAATCTCTTCATTGTATATAATTGTATATATATATACAATATGATGAATGATATAATAGGGTGTAGAGCATCTGGGTAGTGTTCGCTTATATGTCATGAAACATGCAAA
>JADFPY010000220.1 GCA_022562085.1 candidate division KSB1 bacterium
GCACGGTTGAGTTTAACCTCGCTGAAAACTTCTAGATATCTTTGGGATACCTCCTCCTTCCAGATCGCCGCACGAGAGAATGTATAGGCTTTTTTGCGCATCGCGTTCCTGCGTACATCATCGTCTAGAAGGTCGATGATTTGTTCGGCCATGGCCTCAGAGTTTTTGAATTGAACAATGATACCCCGTCCTTCGGCAAGCATCTCGGTCGCATACCAGTACGGGGTTGAAATGACGGCTTTGCCGGTCCCCATGGCATAGGCGAGCGTCCCGGAAGTAATCTGGGCTTCTTCAAGATAGGGGGTTACGTATATATCAGCGGTGCCGAGAAACTCACATAATTCTTTCAACTCGACAAACCGGTTTTGAAAAATGACATGATCGCTGATATTGAGTTTGTGCACGAGTTGTTGCAGACTAATGCGATATTCCTCCCCATGCGCCTTCAAAATAGACGGATGGGTTGCTCCTAAGATAATATAGGTGACATCAGGGTGTTTTTTGGTGACGGACGGAAGCGCCTGCAGCACATTTTCAATGCCCTTATTTGGGGAAAGCAGGCCGAATGTGAGAAGGACCCTTTTACCTTCCACACCGAACTGATCTTTGTAGAAGTTAGGATCAATAAAAGGCATATCCGGAATGCCGTGATGGATAAAGGCTATTTTCTCCTCCGGAACGGCATAGATGTCTTTGAGGAAATCGAAAGCCTTCCGGCTCATAACGATCAGTTTATCGGACAGATCGGACAACTTGTGCATGACTTCACGATATTCCGGGGCGGGGTCTCTCAGAACCGTATGCAGGGTTGTCACGACCGGCATGCGAAGATCTGCGAGGAGTTTCAGGATATGGCTGCCAGCCGGGCCGCCAAAAATACCATATTCATGCTGCACACAGACAATATCAACCTGGCTGATATTGAGAAACTCCGATGCGACACTGTAATCGGTAAGTTTGTTCTGGTTGATCTCAAATCGCACTTTTTCAGGATATGGATATCCCTCCGGTTTGTCGTTCATGACAACCGCCCTGCAGTTGATGTCAGGCGCTTCTGTCGATAAAGCCTCAACAAGATCAGTGGTGAATGTTGCAATACCACACTGGCGGGGTAAATAGTTACCGATTACGGCAACCGAATTAATTCCCTCATAATACTGAATAACAGATGCCATACCAGCCCTAAATAAGTGTAATCAAATTGATCGAATAAAACTATAACACAGGAAATGTTCGGTCAAGAAAAACCCAAAATGAATTTGACGGATAAAATTTAACCGAAACACAGAACATTTCGAGTGAAAAATGAAGTTATCAAAATATAACAAAAATGCAAACGAAAATTAGAAACGTCTAGAGGGTGGCAGTAGTTGCTGCAATCGCAGCCAATTTTTTGCCTCCTCAATAGCTATCACAGAGATGGCTGAGGGGGGGGAGCGCTGACCAGGGAGGAATTGGAGAATTCCATGTCACATCGGATTTATTGATGGCATTAGCAGAAGCTGCATCTTTTTAAAATTTATCGGCCGTAAGATGATTCGGACTCCGGTTTGAGTACTCAGGTTGGGTCAGATCGATCTTGAAGATGGCATGCAACTTTCTCCTCGAATTAATTTGAACTTAAGTAGCGCTCCAGCTTTCTGCGGGCTATTGGATTGGCTTCGACCTCAAGAATAGCATACAGGGCTTCGATAGTAGACTCGGCTCCGGAGTTTCGATTGATTTCAGATTCCGAGAGGATGCCGTCAAAACAGCGGCCGGTCTCCGGATCATACATTTTTTGATTCGCCGGATTATTCCCGAAAAACCAGGTGGCTAATTCCCCCGCTAACTCAGCGAATCGCTCTTCCTGTGTCAATTCATATAACATCAAAGAGCCGACCACGGCGGGCCGGACAGCGTAGGCAATTTGGTCGAATTGTGTGACCTTTTTTGCACGAATTGTGTCTTCAAACACAAACTCAAGTTCGCGGGGAAATCCCCGCTCCATCCAGTATGGATAAAAAGAACCGGCTTCTCTCACAGCAGCTTGTTGAATTTCCTTGTCCTGAATGACTTTACTGGCCTGCGCTAAAGCCTGAGTTTGACTATTGCCCCAGCCGTGCCAGACATTTTTCCATGACAGGAAGAGTCCGTATGGAAGTGTATCTTTGTCTCCGCTTTGCATCTCCATCAAACCCATGGCGAAAGTCTTTAGGTAATCTTTAACCTTTGCATCGCCCGAGACCTGCGCAAAGGCTGCCAACCCCAACATCAACTCAGAGGTGGCATCTGCGGCCGAATTGTAAAGCAGCCATTTCGGAGCTTTGAATCCATCGAAATCTTCAACTTCAGGGTAATGCGCCAGTAAAGTGTCAATATGCACATAGGTTTTCTGAATGTGTTTTTTTAACAAATCCGCATAGGAAGCATCCATTTTATGAAAGACACGGTAACCTTCCCCCAGGGCCCACACGCCGCGCGCCGCCCACCAACCAAAGCTTTTAAAACTCGTTTCACCTTCTCGATTTATGGAATGATCCGCATAGATAAAATTGTAGAACTGACCGTCTTCTGCTTGCATATAGAGACAGAAATCCAATAATTTGCGGGCACGCTTTAAACTGGTGGTATCGTCTGTAATCTCAAAGTGGCGAAGATAGACCACTGCGGCGCGCGCTACATCATCGACGCATGCGATACCTTCATTATGCGCATCCACCCATCCGTAATCCGGGTATTCGGAATAGATGTGGATGATGGCCATCTCCTGGCCGCCGATTCCTATTTCTTCGTATAAGTGGTTTAGGTGCGACAAATTCACAAGTTCCAAACCTGAATGTGACAGGGGGGAATGACTTTGGCATCCAACAAATAAAAGGGAAAGGATAAGTGGGGAGATAGTGTTCAAATTGGTTATTTTTTGTGTGAATTTGTGTTCATTCGTGGTTGGTTCTATTTTTCACTTCAGCCCCGAAGTCGCCACGCTTTCAATAAAATATTTTTGAAAAAATGCATAAGCAATAATAACCGGCAGCGCTAACAGAGTAGCCGCCGCCAACTGCACCCCAAGCTGCGATTCTGCCGCTCCCCCGACAGCAAAAATGGTTACAAGCTGTGGCATGGTCATCAAATCTCGTTCACGGATGACAATCAGCGGCCAAAGGACTTCGTTCCAGATGGTCATAAAAGTAATGATACCCACGGTGACGAGTGTGGGTAATGAGATGGGCCAAATTATCTGAAAGATGATGCGCAGCTCACCGCAACCGTCTATGCGGGCAGCGTCAATAATATCCTGCGGTATGTTTTGAAAATACTGTCTGAACATGACAATTGCCAGGGCGCTTACCATCCAGGGAACAATTAATGACAAATATGAATTGACCCATCCGAATTTCACCATGAGAATATAAAGGGGAATCAAGGTGATTTGCAGGGGAATCATCATGGTAAATAACACCAGGTAAAAAATGGCGTCTCGTCCCCGGAAGCGCAGCCGGCTCAAGGCGTATCCAATGATCGAACAAAGCACCAATGTTGCCGCAGTGACGGTTAACGCCACGAAAAGGCTGTTCAGAAAGGCCCCGGAAAATAGGAATTTTTTCAAAGACCTGCGCATAACTATACAGCGAAACTTGTGAAGGAATGATATTAAAGCTGCCGATTTCCCGTTCAGGCCGGAGGGTGGCTGAAATCATCCACAAGAATGGATAAATGAATAGCCCGGTCCAAACGATTAACGACAAGTAAAAAAGGAATTTTTTCAAATTAATAAACCGATTCTTGTACATTAAACCTTCCAGGTCTTTGAGACCTGGAAGGTTTGGTTCCCAAATACGTCATCGAATTTGTGAAATAAAGCACTAAGCTACTGATTCCTTTTCCACAAATTTTCGTTGAATTAAAACGACAATCATAACGATAAGCGCAAAGCAAAAGCCCAAAGTTGCCGCATAGCCCATGTGATAGAAATAAAATCCCTGGTTGTAAATATAAAGCACAGCAGACAGGGTAGAATTCATCGGTCCGCCCCCGGTCATAATATATGGTTCGATAAACAGGCTAAATCCGTTGATGGTAGACAAAATGACCACCAAAAAAACTGTCGGATTAATCATTGGCAGGGTAATTCTGGTAAATTTGTACCAGTGCGAGGCACCTTCAAGTTCCGCTGCCTCGTACAGATGTCGCGGCACGCTTTGCAGTCCGACCAGAAACAGCACCACATATATGCCGACGTTTTTCCAGGTAGCCATGACTGCGATGCTGGGCATTGCCAACTTAGGGCTGGTAAGCCAGGGTAATTTTGGCAAGCCAAGCTTCGCCATGAACAAATTGATGACCCCGGTGTCCTGAGCGTACAATTGATCCCAAAGTATCGTTACGACTACTCCTGAGACTATCACCGGCAGAAAATATGAGGCCCGAAAAAATCCACGAAATTTGATTTTTTGATTTAATAACTCGGCAAGAAACAGAGCGATAATAATTTGCAGCGGAATATGTATGATAAGAAAAGTAAAAGTGTTGAAGATTGATTTAAAGAAAAGCTTATCACTGATGAGATGAAAGAAATTGTTCAATCCTACCCACTCCATATCGGAGACAATATCCCACTTGTGGAAAACCAGAATAAGACAGAAGATCAGCGGGAAGGCAACAAACAGACTGAAATGTGCCGCATAGGGTACAATGAGCAAATAGCCTATCCGGTCGCCTTGAGAAATCTTTGATTTTATGTTTGAAACGATGCTCATGACGTTGATACAAAGAGGTGATCCAAAAGGTGACCTTCTTAACTAAGGTAAAGAACGCTAAGTTATATGCAGTCTTGAAACGAGTATTTTTAGGATCAAGAGAAGGTCACTTTTTGGCATCTTACTGCAAGATTAATCTTGCTCGTCTCGCCGCTTCAGCGACAGCTTTTTCTGGTGATTTCGCGCCATAAATCACGCAAGCTTCATATTCTTGCGAAATAGCATCAAAAATTTCTTTGAGATCCTTGGACAAATCCGTGCTTCGGACATATTCGGCCTGTTTGGCAAAGATAATCATTTGGGGATTTTTTTCAAAATAAGCTTGAAAAAGCGAGTCACTCAGAATCTTCTTTCGTACAGGTAACTGATGGATCGTAGTTAGCAAACGATAATCATTTTTACGAGAGGTCATGAATTTGACGAATGCCCAGGCTTTTTCCGGATCTTGCCCCGTTTTAAAGATCACTATATTCTTAAAATCGCCGTAGGTGTAAACGGGTCCTTCTAAAGAATCCGGAACCGGGATCGGTGCGAAAGCGTATTCGAATCCTTCCGGTTTAAACTTTTCCGTGTGGGCGATTTCATGAGGCCCGGTAAAACGGAGGGCCACTCTTTCAGCCAGAAACGGATCGACGCGGCCCTGGTATTTCTCCAGTGGGAAATATTTATTTTTATACAGACTCTGCAAAAAAGTAAACACGGTTACCGAGGCCGAATTATCAAAAAACACCTCACCATTCTTGAGCAGCGTTTGGCCGCCTGACGCGGCGATATAAAAGGGGTAGTAATCAAATAATCTCTGCCACCAGACGACCCGGATGTCCCTCAAACCCATATATCTGTCCGTGTAACCATCGCCATCCAAATCTGCGGTGATGACTTTCGCTTGCTCTATAAATTCCGAATAGGTTCTTGGCGGATTCGGAAAACCATTTTCCCTGAGCATTTTTTTATTGTAAATCATCATGACGGGATTGGTTTTCCATGGAATCTGGTACACCTGACCGTCTTCAGACCTGGCCTCTTCCAACATTTCTTCCTTTACTCTGGAATTCATCAGCGAATCAAAATCGGCAAACTGGCTGAGCGGTACCAGCGCCTTAGCGTTCACGTAGAGCTGCACGTCTCCCGGCCACATGTTCGAGTAAATATCCGGGGGCGATTTTCCTACCACGGCAGCGAGAATCACTTCTTCGCTGGACTGCCCTTCAGGGACGGGCTGATATTTAACCGGCATATCCGGATGGACAAGATTCCACTCTGCAACGATCTCCTTAGCGAACTTTTGCTCGTATGGGTTGTTGGCCGACCAATAGGTCAACTCTGGTTCCGTATGCTGGTCCGAATGCCCTCGGCAACCGCAGGTAGTGATAAATGCGAAAAGCGTGAGAATTATTTTTTTGTTAGTTATCCACATATGTCTCCTATTCACGTGCGGGTTTTACTCAGGAATCCAACATTTCACCCACTTATTCCGGTGCTCTATAGTATTTTCCGGTGTTTAAATTGACTCTGGGTTAATTTAACATCCAATTGCACAGAATCAATACATTCATGTGCGGTTTAAAATTTCCTGTTATTAATAGCCATCGGTTTTGAGGCATTTGGTGCCATATTATTGAAACAATAACTGAATGTGTGCACAGGCGCCGGTCCGAACCCGGACCAGCCAAAGTAAATCCCAGGCGAAGCGGATTCGCCACCAATGGCAAAATTGTACTCAAACCGGTGCATAAATTCCTTGTAAATCTTGAAATTTTTTGAGACATTAGGATGAAGCTGAATTTCGCACAAATGTTTCATCATACACGCTCAAATTGGCGACTATGTTACATTGCCCGCCAGGACAGAAATAGCTAAGACTGGTATATCGGCAGCATCACCGACGAGCAAGGGCGGACGCTTGAAACACAATTAAACTTTCTGGACGCTGACCGGAAATATGTAGCCGAGATATACGCCGCCGCCGATAAGCACTGGGAGACTAACCCTCTTGCCATCGACATCTCCAGGGCGCTGGTAGACCGCGCCACAACGCTCAAGTTAAGGCTGGCTCCTGGAGGCGGGCAAGCCATCCGCATTCGCCCGGCGACCGAAGAGGAAGGAAATAGCATACCACACTACTGATTTGGCAGTAAGTGCTCCATTCTTCGCTCTCTATTTTGACGACTATGTAGAAAAGATGAAAATCGATATCCGGGAAATAGGAGAAGACGAGGGGAAATGGGTCCGAAACTTCATTCAAGAGAAATGGGGATCGAGAATTACGGTAAGTCGAGGGGTGGTCCATCATCCCTGTGCTCTTCCCGGCTACGTTGCCGTCGTAAATGGCTCAAAACAGGGACTGGAAAGAAAGGGATCATCATCGGCCTCTTGTGCGTTCTTGAAGATGACTTTTTGCATTTCACCTGTTTTTTGTATCATTTCGGCATCGAGGTAGTTATGTAGGTTCGTGTCTATACCTAAGTCCTTAGCCAGATCCAGGGCCTCTGCGGCACTCTCTCTAAATGCAGGTTCCTGCTCAGATGTTATCTTGAGACTGGCGCCCGCTTCAGAGTAAATCGTGACAGGTTCGATGAAAACCGCGTTGACCCCAAGGGAAGCACCGAGTCGCACCACTTCTGCAAGATAACGGTGATTGCGATTGCCTAAAACGAGTCCCAGCTCAACAAAAGGCTTCTCAGATCCAAAGAGATTCTTGTAATAACGGATTCTTTCAAGATTGTGAATTTGACGTTTGAATGCCCCCTTCTGAGCCATGAGATAATCTACAATTTTTGTTTTGCATTTTTATCAAAGAAAACTAAAGTCTTGATACCTATTCCAACATTTCAAGAATATGAAACAGCAGCAAAACTCAACAACTGTAAAATTTCATATTTTAAAACAATGAATTTATCTGAAAATATTGATTCATTTATTT
>JADFPY010000221.1 GCA_022562085.1 candidate division KSB1 bacterium
ACCGAGATCGTCCGGCACATGCCCAGTGTACCGGCGGCCAATTATGCCTTTCATTCGAACGGAGATCTGACTTTCAAAAATCGGGCAACTGAATGGGGACTTGGCGATCCCGGTTTTTCCAGTGGCGCAGCCTACGCGGATTTTGATAATGACGGCGACATGGACCTTGTGGTGAACAATGTCAATGCTGCTGCTGCGATTTACAAAAACCTGTTGTATCAAGCTGACACCGATTCTTCACAGATCTCAAACTATCTCAAGGTGAGATTGGCCGGAGCAGGCTTAAATATATTCGGGCTTGGAGCTAAGGTGATTCTCCATTACCAAGACAAGATATTCTTCCAGGAGCTCATGGCAACCAGAGGATTTCAATCGTCGGTCGAACCGGTGTTGAATTTCGGGCTAGGAGAGGTCAACCGTCTCGACTCTCTGGAAGTGATCTGGCCAACCGGTGATTACCAGGTTTTGAAAGATCTGCCAGTCAATCAAACTATCACATTGAATCAAACTGACGCCAAAGCCGCTTATAACTATTCATCCCGGAGAAATGATCAGCGGATGTTCCTGAATATTTCCGAAGATGTGCAACTCGAATACTTGCATCAGGAAAATAGATTCATCGAATTCAACCGGGAACCGTTTATCCCGCATTTTTTATCGACGGAAGGCCCGGCGTGCGCCATTGCGGATGTGAATGGCGACGGCTTGGAAGATGTGTATCTCGGCGGCGCAAAACACCAGCCGGGCAAACTCTTTCTGCAAAACCGGCAGGGAGGATTTGAAGCAGCCGCCAATCCTGCGTTTGTCAACGACAAGGTGGGGGAGGACGTCGATGCCGCTTTTTTCGACGCGAACGGCGATGACCTGCCCGACCTTTACGTTGTGAGCGGCGGCAATGAATTTTTTGGCCGAGCGGAAGCGCTGCGAGACCGGCTTTATTTGAACGAGGGAAACGGCGCGTTTCGCAAAACCGAAGACGGGCTCCCGGAACTTTATGCAAATGGCGCCTGTGTGAAACCCGCTGACATTGACAATGATGGCGATATGGATTTATTCGTCGGCAGCCGCTCTTTGCCGCGGCTGTACGGTATCATTCCCGAAAGCTATTTGCTAATTAATGACGGCAAGGGAAAATTCACGGACGAGACGTCAGCGCGTGCGCCCGGCTTATCGAAGGTTGGCATGGTAACCGATGCGGTGTGGGTGGATTTAAACAAGGATACGTACCGGGATCTCATCGTTGTAGGTGAATGGATGCCGATCACCATTTTTCACAATTTGAATGGTGAATTAGTCGACGTCACCGAAAAATATGGTCTCGAAGGCACTCACGGTTGGTGGAATACCGTGGCGGCAGCGGATTTTAATCAGGACGGATTTGTTGATCTCGTTGCTGGAAATTTAGGATTGAATTCCATTTTGAAAACCGCGGGTAATAAACCGGTACGACTATTCATCAATGATTTCTCCGGGAATGGAAAGCTGGATCAGATACTCACTTATTTTCATGAAGGAAAAACTTATCCTCTGGCATCTGCCGAGCAAATGTTCATCAATATCCCTTCTTTACGCACTACATACCCGACTTACGCCGACTATGCCGGGAAATCATTGCAGGATATTTTTTCACGTGAGCAGTTAGAAGCGGCCACTGTCCGCACGGCAACTGAGTTTGGCTCTGTTCTATTGATGAATAATGGCGATGAAACATTCAATGTTGAACCACTCCCGGTTGAAGCACAGTTCTCCCCAATACATGCAATTTTGGTCGATGATTTTAATGATGATGGCTTTCAGGACATGCTGTTAGGCGGCAATTTCTACGGCGTGCCTCCGGATCAGGGAAGATATGACGCCAGTTATGGAAGTTTGTTGCTGGGTGATGGGACCGGAAATTTTGTCGCAGTGAGTCTTCAAACCAGTGGATTTGTCGCCTCCGGAGAAGTTCGGCAAATCAAGTCAATACAGACGGCTTCCGGTGAAACACTTGTGATGGCTGCTCGCAGCAATGATACCGCAGTGATATTTAGAAAGCGGGAATGATAAAAAAATTCATCGTAAATGAGTTAAAGCGGCAAAAAAGGTAAGGAGGAAAAGATGATTAAGGTTCGATTAATGACCATGATGTTCCTGCAGTTCTTTGTTTGGGGCGCATGGTACGTTACGGTAGGAAACTACATGGCGAAAATTGGCATGACGGATGAAATCTATTGGGCATATACAGTCAGTCCAATCGGCGCGATTATTTCACCGTTTTTTCTGGGCATGGTTGCAGATCGATTTTTTGCAACAGAGAAAGTGCTCGGAGTTCTTCACATCATTGGCGGAATCGCGATGTTAGCCGCGCCGTTTTTTGCCGAGGGAAGCCTTGCTTCCCCGCCTCTCTTTATCACGGTTTTGCTAATTCACATGCTTTGTTACATGCCAACAGTCGGGTTGGCCAATGCACTCGTTTTTCATCACATAAAAACGCAGGAAAAGGAATTTCCAATTGTCAGGGCTTTGGGTACCATCGGCTGGATCGTTGCCAACCTTTTGGTGAGCGGGATTCTTGGAGCAGATGAGACAGCGACTCCCCTGCGAGTTGCCGGGTTTTCGGGAATTTTGCTTGGCCTGTTTAGCTTTTCTCTGCCCCACACGCCACCTTCGGGAGCGGGGCAAAAAATCTCGTTAAGACAAATTATAGGTCTTGATACTTTGTCAAAATTTAAGGATAAACCTTTTGTTGTTTTCACTATCAGCTCATTGCTGATTTGTATTCCGTTGGCGGCCTACTATTCTTACGCGCCGGTACTTGTTAATGCGGTAGGGATTGCCAATCCAGCGGCCAAAATGTCTTTGGGCCAGGTTTCCGAGCTCGTCTTTCTTTTTCTCATGCCGTTTTTCTTTGCTCGTCTCGGCGTGAAAAAGATGCTTCTGGTAGGTATGCTTGCCTGGGTTTTACGCTATGTTTTGTTTGCCGCTGGAGCGCCGGATGCGGTGGTTTGGATGATTATGGGCGGTATTATTCTGCATGGCATTTGCTATGATTTTTTCTTCGTAACCGGACAGATCTATGTTGATAAAAAAGCAACTCCGGAAATTCGGGCTCAGGCCCAGGGATTCCTGGTCTTTATTACGTATGGGGTCGGGATGCTCATCGGTGCCCAGGTCACGGGACGGCTTTTCAATCAAATCGTAACCGGGTCTGGTTCCGAGGCCCTCGCGCAGTATCAATTGTTTTGGGTGATTCCTGCGGTTTTTGCAGCCGTCGTTATGCTGATGTTCGGATTTCTGTTTAACGATAAACTATCCTCAACGGAAAGTTCTTAGTATTTTTATGAATGAGATCTTCATAGACTTTTGCAAAATAGCTCACCTTGTCATTTCGACCAACGGGAGAAATCTGGTTTCGTGCCTATTCAGATTTCTCGCGGAGTTTATCTTGAGCTTGTCGAAAGGCTTCGAAATGACACTGAGTTAGATTTTGCAGAAAAATCTTCACATAAAAGGAGAACTAGTGTGCAGCCTTTAAAATTAGGAATAGTCGGCGCCGGGTTTGTTGCGACGTTCCATGCTCGGGCCCTTATGCAAGTTAGAAGCATGGAAATAGCCGGCATCACGAGTCGAACAAAGTCACGAGCTGAAGCGCTTTCAAAAATGGTTGAGGAAAACGGACTCGGGGAGGGAGTCGTTTACCAGAGCATTACTGAGATGGCCAACCATGTTGATGTCATTGCTATCTATGCGCCCAATTTTGTTCGGGTGGAGATGGTTGAGGAAATTGTGGATGCGGTAAAAAAAGGTGCGAACTTAAAGGGGGTAATATGCGAAAAACCGCTGGCAAGGAACCTAACGGAAGCACGTCAAATGGTGGATCTGATTCGCGGGGCAGGCCTCAAGACTGCTTACTTCGAAAACCAGATTTTCATGAAACCTGTTAGAGTGCAATTAGAGCAGCTTGCGCCGCAGCAGAAAACGATGGGACCTCTGATGTTGACGCGTTCTGCCGAAGAGCATGGCGGGCCGCATGAGCCGTGGTTCTGGGACCCCACAAAACAGGGTGGAGGCGTCCTCAGCGATATGGGGTGTCACAGTATTGCGGTCGGCTGGTATCTGCTCAATCCGATAGGAAAGCCGGAAACCTTCATGCAACCGATTTCCGTATCTGCGGACTGCGCCCTCCTTAAATGGGGATTGCCTGAGTGGCGTGAGAAACTGTTGAAAGAGCGTGGAGTAGACTACACAAAAACACCTGCCGAGGATTTTACCACCGGAATCATTACTTATAAAAATCCTGAGACGGGTCAGATCGCCAAAGCCCAGTTCACCAATTCCTGGATGTTTGAAAAACAAGGGCTGCGGCTTTTCATGGACGGAATGGGACCGGGTTATGCTTTTGAAATTAACACCTTGAATTCATCACTTGAAATTTTTATTGGTGATGCGGCAGCAGAGGCCGTGGCGGACGCAGAGACTGCTTTGGAAAAATCCACCGCCTCACGCGGTCTTTTGGCCGTGCAGTATAATGAGCCCGACCTCTACGGCTACACCGATGAAAATGAGGATGCCGCAAAAGCATTTCTTGCGGGTAAAGACGCTTCCTTGTCATGGGATTATGGCCTTGAAATTACCAGGTTGGTGATGGCCGCCTACATGTCTTCGGAGCGTCAAAAAACGATTGACCTGACCGATGCCAAGGTCCAGGAGGAACTTGAAACATATGTGCCTCTGATTCAACAAGGCAAAGGTGCGGATATCCTTTATACAAATTAATTCAAATTAATGCTTGATAAAAAAAGGAGGATGATAATGAAGAGCCTTGTTTTCGTCATTGGGTTTTCTCTGTTGCTTGTCAGCTGCCATTCCGGCAAGATGAAACTATCGGAAGCAGAGAAAAAAGCGGGTTGGAAATTTCTTTTCGACGGCAACACGTTTGATGGCTGGCGCAGTTTTCGAAAGGATACAGTACCGGATGGCTGGGTCATAACCAAGCAAGGAGAAATGTATTTCACCGGTGCCGGCAAAGGGGATATTATGACGACAGATGAATTTGATAATTTCGAGCTTCGGCTTGAGTGGAAAATTTCTCCCGGCGGCAATAGTGGTATATTTTTTCATGTTTCCGAGAACCGCGATTACTCCTGGCAAACCGGTCCTGAGATGCAGGTTCTCGACAACAAGGGTCACAAAGATGGAAAAAATCCACTAACATCGGCAGGTTCTAATTATGCACTGCACGCCCCAAGCAAAGATGTGACGCGGGAGGTCGGACTTTACAACGAGGCAAAAATTCTGGTTGAAAAGAATCATGTGGAACATTGGCTAAACGGAGTTAAGATTGTGGAATATAAGATCGGAGATTCCGAGTGGCAAATGTTGGTAGCTAAAAGCAAATTTGGGAAACTGCCGGATTACGGACGCTACCGCAAGGGTCATATTGTTCTGCAGGATCATGGCGATCAAGTCTGGTACCGGAACCTCAGAATTCGTCCTTTATAAACCCTGAAGGATTCCGAAAAACGCCGAAGCCAATCTAAAATAAAAAATATCTAAAGCATATGAGGAGTTAAACATGGAGCTAAAAAAGTCATCTAAAGTCATATCAAGACGCAACTTTTTGAAAACCGCTACCGTTGCGGCCGCAGGTATTGTCATCGTTCCACGACATGTTTTGGGAGGCCCGGGGTATATTGCGCCAAGCGATAAAATTAATTTGGCGATAATTGGCGTCGGTAGCCAGGGGACTGATGATATGAAGGAATTCCTCAACATTCCGGATGTGCAAGTGACTGCTGTTTGCGATGTCTTTGATGAGTTCAAAATCTGGGGAACTCAGACGGTTGGACGTAAGCCTGCAAAGCAGCTGGTCGAGAAGCACTACGGGGCTCAATCAACAGACGGTAATTACCAGGGCTGCGCTGAGTACGTCGATTTTCGCGATATGCTTGAACAGGAAAAAGATATTGATGCGGTAGCGATTGCCACCACGGACAACTTGCATGCGGTCGCTGCGATGGCGGCAATGAAGCGTGGGAAACATGTCTATTGCCAGAAGCCGTTAACTCATGATATCTACGAAGCTCGCATGCTTACCGCAGCGGCTCGAAAATTTGGAGTCGCTACCCAAATGGGCAATCAAGGGCATGCAGGCGAGGGCAATCGACTCATGGTTGAATGGGTGGCAGATGGCGCTATCGGAGAAATACGTGAGGCACACGTGTGGACAAACCGGCCTGCTGGCTGGTGGCCACAAGGGATTGACAAACCCACTAACTATCCACCGGTGCCGCCCGGCCTCGATTGGAACCTGTGGCTCGGTCCCGCCCGTTTTCGTCCTTACAACCCGGCGTATGTGCCGTTCAAGTGGCGTGGCTGGTGGGATTTTGGAACCGGCGCCTTGGGGGACATGGGATGTCATCTGATCGATACCCCGGTTTGGGCCTTTAATTTGGGTCATCCCACGAGTGTGCAGGCCAGCTCATCGCCTGTGAATGACGAAACCGGACCCTTAGCCTCCATTGTGCATTATGAATTTCCGGCCCGGGGCAGTATGCCGCCGGTAAAAATGGTTTGGTACGATGGCGGATTGATGCCTCCCCGTCCTGCTGATTTAGAAGAGGGACGGCGCATGGGTGACGATAGTGGCGGCGTGCTTTTGGTTGGAGATAAGGGCGCCATCATGTGCAGCACCTACGGGAATAATCCAAGGCTTATTCCCGAGACAGCTATGAAAGCCTACAAACGGCCGCCAAAAACCGTTCCCCGTGTTAAAGGGATTTATCAGGACTTTATCGAGGCCTGTAAAGGCGGCTCGGCTGCCTGTTCAAATTTCGATATTTCGGGTCTCTTAACAGAAATTGTGCTTCTGGGTAACCTCGCTGTTCGCTTACCGGCCCAGAAACTGCTTTGGGATGCCAAAAACATGAAAGTCACGAACGTGCCAGATGCAAATAAATTTGTCAAGCGGGAGTACTTTGCAGATTGGACTTTGTAGGCTGGTTGCAATCTGTCAAAACATTTAAGAGGTAGATCATGACCGGAAATTAGCGATAGCGGATTCCGTCATGTACCTCCAAAATTGCCGAGACCACTGCGTTTATTTGGACAACGAATTCAAATTTGACTCAAAAGATATTCACCAGGAGAAACCGAATGATCGGTAAGATGATTCTACGCTACAAAATCACAGAGAAACTTGGCGAAGGCGGCATGGGCGTGGTCTATAAAGCAGTGGGACGCTTCAAGTATGGCAAATACCCGAAGGTGGCAGAAGCCGTCCAGGTAACTCAAAGTGGCGGCACGGCGGCTTTTGAATCACCTGATGGCGAATGGATATATTATGCAAAAGAGTTGAAAATGAATGATGAAACCAGTATCTGGAAAGTTCCTGTTGCGGGAGGAGAAGAACATCAGGCATTAGCTTCCCTTTCTGGCTGGCCAAACTTTACGGTGATGAATGAGGGTATCTATTTCACACCGATACCAGACTCAAAAACAGGTAATATTATTCAGCTGTTCAGCTTTGCCACGGGTGAGATAAAGACTTTTATAGAACTGGAGGACTCAACATCAATATTTGGTATGGGT
>JADFPY010000222.1 GCA_022562085.1 candidate division KSB1 bacterium
CAAGATGCTCTCGCTTTCCTTCCAAGAAAAACAAAAATGCATTATCACGGCCTCTGCAGGTAACCACGGATTGGGCGTCGCTCATGCGGCGAAAATGCTCGGCATTCAAGGCAAAATCGTCGTTCCCGAAAACGCCTCGCTTGCCAAAATAAAAGCCTTGCAAAATTACGAGCTGGAATTGCTCAAACAAGGGCGCGATTATGATGAGGCGGAAGAAATCGCCTGGGAAATTCAGAAACGGGAGAATTTCACGTTTGTCCACGCCTTCAGCGATCCGGAAATTATCGCAGGGCAGGGCACAATTGGTCTGGAGATTTTAGAGGAGCTTCCGGAAACTGAAACGATTATTGTACCCATTGGCGGCGGCGGACTTATTGCCGGCATCGCCATCGCAGCGAAATCAATCAATCCCAAAGTTAAAGTAGTTGGCGTTCAGTCCGAGGCATCTCCTGCCATGTTCAACTCAGTTCAAGCTGCCAGGTGTGTGGAAACGCCGATTGAGGAAACCATCGCCGATGGCCTGGCGGGCCGGTTCGTCACCGAGTGGACTTTGCAATTAACCCAAAAGTATGTTGATGAAGTCGTTCTCGTTTCCGAAAACGGCATCAAGGAAGCGATAAAACTGATGATAGAAAATGAGCACATGCTTATCGAAGGGGCGGCTGCAGTGGGCGTTGCTGCCTTGCTTGAAGAAAGGATAAAAACTCATGGAAAAATTGTTGTAATCCTGACCGGGAGGAATATTCATTCGCAGGTTCTCAAAGAGATATTAGCCTAATTTAACTTGACATTTTCAACCCTATTTTTAAATTTTATCAAGTGTGAATTTGGAGTTTTTTTCAGGAAAAAGAATTTCTGCAACCACGCCTAACCGCCTGTAGATTTGATTATTAATCAACATTTCCTGAAATTCTCTCAAGAAGGAGCTTAAAATGAGTCAAAGACTGGTTACCATTGAGCGCCACATTATGGAAACCCAGCGGCAATTTCCCCACGCCACAGGTGAGTTTTCGGCGCTTTTATACGATATTGCCCTCGCTGCTAAAATTATCGCCAGAGAAGTTAACAAAGCCGGACTTCTGGATGTTTCAGGCGTTACCGGTGCAACCAATGTCCATGGAGAGGAAGTCCAGAAGTTAGATGAATATGCTGACACGGTTATTCGCAACGCCATGGATCACACGGGTCGCTTGAGTGTCATGGCCTCAGAGGAACACGAAGATATTATCCCGATTCCGGAAGAATACGAGACCGGAAAATATGTTTTTATGTACGACCCTTTAGACGGCTCTTCAAACATCGATGCCAATGTCAGTATCGGCACCATATTTTCAATTTACCGGAAAATTTCCGATGGTCGTGGCGGCTGCCTCGAAGATTGTTTGCAGTCCGGAGCCCAGCAGCTTGCGGCCGGCTATGTGATTTATGGGTCGTCTACAATGATGGTCGTCACGACCGGCAACGGCGTGCATGGATTTACCCTCGATCCGACGGTGGGTGAATTTTTACTTTCACACAAAAATATTAAAATACCAAAGCGAGGCAAAATTTACAGCGTGAACGAAGGCAACTTTGAACGCTGGAATGATGAAACCAGAAAATATATCAGCTATCTCAAGCAAAACGACCCGGAAACAAATCGTCCGTATTCCTCCCGCTATATTGGGTCGCTGGTCGCCGACTTTCATCGAAATTTGCTTTATGGCGGAATCTTTCTCTATCCTGCGGATAAGAAGAGCCCTAAAGGCAAGCTGCGCTTGATGTACGAAGCCAATCCCCTCGGGCTGATTGTTGAAAAAGCCGGCGGCTACGCGAGTAACGGGGACGACAGAATATTAGATATCGAACCGGAATCGATTCATCAAAGAACGCCGCTCATCATCGGCAGTTATGACGATGTCAAAGAAGCTGAGGCGTTTCTCAGGGGTAAAAGATAAAGCAAGATTTTTTTGACTCTAAGCCTCTTCCTGGAAACATGAAGGGGCTTTTTTCGTTTGTTAGGCATAAAGCAAATCTTGAGTTTGTTCTATATTCTACAAATAGCTTTTCAAAGGGTTGATTTTTTAACTCTTGATTGACCGAAAACTATGAATTCAAAGTCGTTCTGAGCACAAACTCCCGGAAACAGGACTCAATGTCATCGTTTCCGTGCGAAGAATCTCGCAATCTGCAAGAGATTCTTCGCGTCCCAAACAATTGTTTAAAGTGTAGTATCCAGGATTTCGCGCTCATAATGACGACTCAGGATTTTCGGTTAGACCCTAACCAATATTAGTATCTACCATTCGCGATGAAAATGAAAAGAAGCAAGCTTTTGCTAATTCTGTCCATCTTATTTATGGCAGCCACGGTCTTCTTTCTCCAATCTTTTCGATTTAATTCGGCTGAAGAATCAACAGGTGCAAATGACAAGAAATGGCCAAGTAAACGCGAACTGACCCGAAAACTCTGGCAGACAAGAAAAATGCTTCAGGTTTACGGAACCGGCAATCCGGAATTTACCGCCGGTTATAAAAAATGTGCCGAGGAAAGTATTGGAAAAAATCGGTTTGTTGAAATAATTGTAAAGCCGGATACTGCGGTAACTGCTGAGGACATCCAGTCGATGCCGATTTCGCTAATCGGTACACCCCAGTCAAATTTGCTCTTAAGGAAGGTGGTTGATGCATTGCCGGTTCAATTCATAAAAGGCAATTTTTCGATCGATAAAATTATTTCATCAGAACACAATGATATTTTCCAGATAAGAAGTTATCCAAATCCTTTAAACCGGTCCATGCCGCTTTTTGTAACCACTGGCAATAACGATCGAAGAGTTATTGAATTCATTTCTCATACAGATCAATCAAACATTTTTATGGCAGGGGATTTCGTCGTTTACAGAGATGATAAAGTTGCCCTCTGGGGATTATTTAAGCAGGTAAAGAATGGTCCATGGGAGATAGAGGATAGTCAGACCAGAAATTATTTGCATAATAAAAAGTCAGTTTTGGAAACGGAACACTATGTTTTCAATTACATGGGTGCAAGAGCAAAGCGGAGTGAACTCGAAAAGATTGCCAATAAACAGGAAAAACGCATTCAGAATTTACTGGATCGCTTAAATCTTTCAATTGAAAAATTTCCGAAAATCAAAAGTTATCTTTATGAATCCCCCGAAGACAAAGGCCTCATAACCCGCAATACGGATGTGTCTCACTTTAATTTGGAAGCCGGGGAAGTTCACTCGATTTTTACTGAAGATCTTAATGGTATGGACTTCTATTCAGATGCTAAATTGCTGATTGCAAAATTCATCGGTAAGACAAAATCGACTGCTTTGCAAGATGGGTTGGCGATTTATTTTTCAGAGGGCTGGGGAAAACGCGGGTATCGATATTGGGCAAAGAAGTTTTATGAAACCGGAAATGTGAATCCACTCAGCGAACTGCTCGATTCTAATATTTACAAAAAAGAATCTTATCTTTTCATGCGGCCGTTGGCCGGAAGTTTCGTTGAATTTTTGATAGACAAATACGGCCTGGCTGATTTATTAAACCTTTACAAAAATTGGCCCGAATCAGGGCTTCCCGAAAACAGTTTGAAAGAATTCACTCTGCCAAAATTAGAGCAGGGTTGGCTGGCTTATTTAAAACAGATTAACCTTGAAAATAAAATCCTGGCTGCTTCAAATCACAAGGTTGAGTCTCCCAGGTTCCAAAAAGGCTTTTGTTATGCGCACGAAGGCTATCAAATTTACAACGGCTATATTTCCCGTAAATCGGCTGAAGCATTGAAGAAGTTGCGAGAGCTTGGCACAGATTGGATTTCTCTCACTCCATTTGGCTATTTGCAGGATCGTAACAAAGCCGGTTATTTCAACTACTCTTTTGGCGCAGGTTCCGAGAACGATGAAAGTATTATAACCTCGTTTTTGGCTGCTAAAAAGCTGGGCATGGGCGTCATGTTGAAGCCGCATGTTTTGATGAGCAGGGGCAATTGGGGGTGGCCCGGCGAAGTCGAAATGAAAAGCGAAAAAGACTGGCAGAAATTTTTCAAATACTATAACAGCTGGATTCGACATTATGCTTTGCTGGCTGAAATGTACGGCATGGACAGTTTTTGTGTCGGAGTTGAACTGCTGAAGACCACCCGCGATCACCAACAAGAATGGCGCGAGATCATCTCAAAAGTTCGCCGGATTTATCACGGTCCAATTGTTTACGCGGCCAACTGGGGGAAGGAATTTGAGCAAATAGAATTTTGGGATGAGCTGGATTATATCGGCTTGAATTGCTACTATCCTCTTTCCGGAAAAGACCAGGTGACTTTAGCGGATTTAAAACAGGGCACTGCGAAGTTTCTGCCAACGATTGAAAAAGTGGCCGAAAAATATCAGAAGCCGGTGCTGCTAACCGAAGTCGGTTTTTGCAGCAGAGAGAAAGCCTGGCAGAATCCACATGAACGAGGCCGAAGAAGCGCTTCACCGAGCTTTGCAGATCAAGCATTAGCCTATCGAGCTATTTTCGAATCTTTTTGGGACAAGGAGTGGTTCTACGGTTTTTACTGGTGGAAGTGGCCGACCTATTTGGAGTACGGCGGTCAGCAACATAGCGGGTTTACACCAAACGGCAAGCCGGCTGAAAAAGTGGTGAAGAAGTGGTACTCCCGCAAACCACCTGCTCGATAAGAATTCTTTTAAAACGTTTTCCTAAATGAGAACTTAGTCGTTTTTCTTTATATGAGTGTAAGAAATTTTCTGACCTTCATTTTCCTCAGCGCTGCTATCATCTCACCAAAAAATTCTATTTCAGAGCACAAAATCAATACACTCCTTTCTTCTGAAATCATGCAACTATATTCTGAGTTGAGCAGATTACCCTTTGACAATTTACCAAGTGCTTTAGTAGACAGCCTGGTCATTCAACGAGATAGAGGAAGGCTCACTTTTAAAACAGGAACATTTTATCTGGTAAAACCGGTTTTGGGTAAAGTTACGGCCGCTGTTTTTTTGGGCGACGGCGTTTTTGAGCTAGAACCTCCAACGAAGATCGAGCGGCAGCAGGTATTAAAATTTCTTGATAAGGATTCTTTGCATGAAAACTTTTCTGCTGCTTACTTGCGGTTTACAGATAGTACAGCGCATGAACTTAAAAGGCAATTAAGTTTCCACGTGGCCAAAGCGCCCAAAGCAGTTGGAAAACTCCACAAAACTATCTCCAAAATATTTTTAGAAGAGAGGGGATTAAATATCGCGAGCGAGATTCTAACAGATTTCGTCAACAATTCTGAGGGTAATTTGTTCTCTGCATTTTTAGAACACACGGACCCTGATCTCAATTTTCCAAATTATTACATCTTCACCGTCAACAACCACGCGTTTGAGGAGGTGTCGGTTTCCCAATTTTTTCCCAAAAGTTATAATAAACTTTTCTATACAGTTTGTTCCTTCCACAAACAAAGTGATTACGACGGCGAACAATTGCCTGACGAAGAGCAGAGCGGGGAATCGGCTGCCTTCAAAATTACTCGCTATAAAATGAATTTAGATCTTAAGAAAAATGGTAAAATTAAAGCGGAGGTAGATTTAAGCTTTATTACAAAGATCGATAGCTTGCGCATTTTGACATTTGATATCTTTAAAGAGTTTAAAATTGATTCTGTTAAAAATTCTGTTGGCGAAATTCTTTTATTTATCAAAGAAAAGAAACAGTCCTCGTTTTCTGTGATTTTAAAAAAGGCAGTGCAAGCTCAGATTAAGGAAAAAGTAACCGTGTTTTTTTCGGGTAAGGTCCTAAAGCGTGTGAATAACAATTTCGTTTTAAAAAACAATATCTTTTGGTACCCACGTTATGGTTATTTAGTCCCAGCCACTTATGATTTAACATTTCAATACCCCACCAACTATCAAGTGGTTTCGACCGGGGAAAAGATAAAAGAGTGGAGTAGTAAAAACGCCAGTTCTTCTCAATGGGTTGAAGAAGATCCTGTTTTGGGCGCAGCTTTTGGCTTTGGAAAGTTTGATTCTACCTCTTTTGAAACTATGGATTCGTTGGCGGTAAAAGTGTATTCAACCCCGAACCGCAAAAAAAAAGTTATCGCGAAGGTAGCTGCTGATGTAACTAAAAGCCTGAATAATTTTCAAAACTTGCTAGGGGAGTATCCATATAAAGAGCTCAAGATTGTTGAGACGCCAACTCGATTAAGTTATGGATTTCCCGGGCTTGTGTTCTTATCTGCGCTTTCATTTACACGACAGCCGGAGGGGGTTATGGAGGCATTGCGGGGCCACGAGGTGGCTCACCAGTGGTGGGGGAATTTAGTGGGCTGGCAGACCTATCATGATCAGTGGTTAAGCGAAGCCTTGGCAGCCTATTCCGGTGCAATCATGACGCAATTTATTCTGGAGGAAGACGAGATATTTTTTCAAATTCTCGAGGGGTGGCGGAATGATTTACTCAATAAGGGCCATATTGGCGTCAGTGCCGGGTTGAAGCGATTTGGCTTTTCTAAGCAAGATTTAAGCAAAAGCGACGGACTTAAAGCTGGTCCCATTTGGCTGGGGCGCCGTCTTGGAGAAAAATTTCCGATTGATTATTATTTAATCATATACGAAAAAGGCGCTTATGTGATCCACATGCTGCGGACCCTGATGCGTGACTTTGAAACCGGCAGCGATGAAAAATTTTGGCTGATGTTGGCTGACTTCGTTAAGACCTATAAAGGTACGAAAGCCTCCACGCTCGACTTTAAAAAAATTGTTGAAAAACACACGGGCCAAAATATGGATTGGTTTTTTGAGCAATGGATTTATGGCATCGACGTGCCAACATATACCTATTCCTATGACATTTTTAAAAAAGGAGAGTACTGGGTAGACCTTCAGGTTTCGCAAAAAGATGTTCCTGCTGACTTTAAAATGTTGATTCCGGTTACGGTTCAAACTGACAATGGTAAGAAAAATACTCAGTTAATTGACATGGAAGGCGCCGAGAAATTTTTTCGATTAGGCCCTTTTAAATCTCAACCCCAAAAAGTCACGTTTAATGCATTTGACGGTGTCCTGGCGCGAGTGAGGGCAAAATAGAATTTGACTTTTAACACTTCTTCCGTAACTTTTTCGTATTTTTTTAGTAAATAAAACACAGAATTGTAAGAAACTTCTTGACAATAAATTCCAATTTTCGTATTACAGAGTAATTTTGATGCATTTTCCCTGCCTTGTTTTAAAATTAAAAAGATTTATCAAGTAGATGCAGCCGTTTAGTTTACTGATATTCTTACATATAAATATGGAAATTTAAGTTTTACGTAAACCTGATTTTTTTCTGTTCACCTTAGCACTTTCGTCTTTCGGCTATTACTTTTTCTTAAATTTAAAAATTTAATTAGTGTTAACACCTAATTTTATTGGACACATTAATCACATACAAATACCAAGGGAGGTATAAGATGAGAACTAAAGTCTTTTTAGTTTGTTTCGTAGTGAGCCTGATGTTTA
>JADFPY010000223.1 GCA_022562085.1 candidate division KSB1 bacterium
CTTGACGATTTCCAGCATTTCATCCTCCGTGCGGTGAATAAGGTACCACTCCATCAACCCTTCCATCAAAACCCTTAAAGGATTACTAGTGTCAAAGTTGCCGATAAGCATGATCCCACCTGGTTTCAGGAAAGCATAAAGCCGACTGATTAAGGTGATTGCGACTCTGTCTTCAAGATAATCAAAAAGTCCCAGGGAGTAGAGAACGTCTTGCTCACCGACATCAACGGATCTCTTTAATAAATCTCTAACACCGCCATTTACAAATTTTGCCGTAAGTTTTTTGTCTTTTGGGAGGTTCTTACGCGCGTTGGCGAGGGCGTCCTCATCCTGATCCAACAAGGTCCAGACGGCCGTCTCCAACTTTACGTCATCGCCCATCATTTTCATAGCGCCGGCGACCTCACGCGCTGGACCACAGGCGATGCTGGCAATGTGGATTTCGGACTGCAACGATGCTCGCTGCTGTATCAAGCCTTGAATGATCTTGGCGCGATTCCGGACTGCGTTAGTGGCCGGGCTGGAGAAGAGGTAGTAATTTAGGAGTTTGCCCATGTTGGTCTGACTATCAAATACATTATTGTCATACATGTAATTCATCATCTGGTAATCACCTGCATACCCCTGGGGTTTGCGCAAACACCGGCTCATGAACGGGCTTTGGTCGACAAGCGCGGCGAAGTCCTTAATCATTGACCGTAGTGCCTCACTGGCACTATCAACATCTGGAAAATTCTCAGTCACAGTTGAATAGAAGTCTCCGAACTTCTTAGCGAATTTTGGAAATTCATCCATCAGTTCTGCATCCGACATATTCGCCGTTTTCTTTTCGAGTTCTCCAAGATAACGCTCGACTTCTGAAACACCTGTCTCAGCTTCTGCACTGAGTCGGGCGATGTTTTCCTCGGCTGCCTTTTTATCCTTTTTATCAATGGTGCGCGGCCGAAAGTTGCCTTTTTCGATTTCAATGGTAGCGTCGTAGGTAATTTTGATGCCGAGCTCAATTATCTCGTTTATCCGCGACGGATCTTTTGCCAGCTCCATAGGTACTCGCGGTCGCAACAGGATTTCGCACCCTGGCTTGGCAAAAAAGACTTCTTCGCTCACTTCCCATCCGAGTTTTCTTAACATTTTTGGATGTAATTTTGCCCGCAGCGGAAGCTTACGGTTGGTTGCGCTTTTAATCGGTTTTGCCTGCATGGCGATGGCAAAATCCGAGCCTTCGGAGTAGAGAACTGCCGTATCAAGTGGACAGAAGATGGCGCCGTCAGCGAGTTTCATGCCGCCCATTTCTTTTTCCTCAAGCAAAAGCGGCATGGCAATGCTGGCGCGCACAGCATCCCACACGTTACCGTGACGTAAAATAACGCTTTTTTGAGATACCCGGTCCGCCGCAACAACATAAAGCGGGATTTTAAGCTCGTAAAATTCCGGGTCCCAACCGGCTCTTCTACGCAGGTCGTCCATGAGCTTTTCACCGCTCGACGCGCTGAACCCCGATTTGTCCTGCGAGATGAGACTCATCAAGCGATTATCAGAAAATATTTCGATGGCATGCTGGCGAAGCTCTTTTGGAGTTGAGCCACCGGCATAAAGCGCTCCCAAAATCGCACCCATGCTGGTGCCGGAAATCATATGAACTGGAATCTTCAATTCCTCGAGTGCGATGAGCATCCCAACGCTGACAAACCCGATGGGTAAACCTGGCCCTAATGCAACACCAATGGATTTTGCTTCTTTTAATTCAGCAGCTTTTG
Source organism: candidate division KSB1 bacterium (assembly GCA_022562085.1). Taxonomy (NCBI): domain Bacteria; kingdom Pseudomonadati; species Candidatus Zhuqueibacterota bacterium. The sequence continues at coordinate 1,758 of JADFPY010000223.1, forward strand.
AGGAGAACATTAAGCGGGTCAGACTACGGGAACTTACTTGCATTGGATATCTCTCCTTTATGGTGGGTTCTTTGGTGCCTTTAATAGACTTTTTAAGTAAGTAATTACCTGACGGATCATTGCTGATTATCTCAATTTTCATAGTGTTGCAACATATGCTTTCTATAGTTTCTTGATAATACCCCAAAGATTACAATTTTCCCATTGTTTGTCAATGGAAAAATTGATTAATGATCAAAAAGCTAACTCAGTATCCGAAATAAGAGCAGTATAAGGAAACTTACTAAGTCTGATGCTTGACATCAGCAAATCTCTTCACTGATTTGGCAATGTGAAACTGCGAGATTGAAAGATAATATCATCATTGGTTTTCAGGGCGGCGACGGCCCCCTTACTTCCCCATGGCCCGCGCCATCATGGGCGGCCTGATGTTCTCTACCATCGTGACCCTTTTTATTTTGCCTACGATTTATGTCGGTTTGGATAATCTGAATTTGTGGGGCAGGAGGGTTGTGAGGAGGGCGACGGGAAAAGTTGCGTGAGCGAAGCAAGTTTTTTAGAGAACGCTATAGGCACAAATCAGCCGCACCGCTTTTTGGCGTCGGCTGATTTGCGACTTTAGGTTTTTCTATTTCCATGGATGTCGGTGCGGTAGCAATAAAGAGGCTACTGTTTTGACCCGTGCATTGCCTGACTTATTAACTTGCCGACGTCTCCCCCTTTAGATTAATTTTTAGATTCCTAATTCTGTTAGTAACCCTGGATTTGATGTTTGGAATTCATTTCGTAGATCTGCAACAATCTTGTCAATTCGCATTCCCTCATTTGCAGATTCAGAAGGTTTTCTTGCATGGTGTAGTGCCATCAAGTCCCATGTATTATTAAACACAGGAGAGCCTGATGAGCCGTAGTCAGTATCAGAGAAATAATGTATTACATTTGTATGAACATCAGTTAGTTCATTTTGTTGTACTACAACTTCCTTTTTTCTCCCTTGTGGGTGTTGGATGACATTTAGTCTCAATCCTTCAGGATATGACACCGTTGGTCTAAGTGGAATGAATCCATATTTGCTGCCAGGTGTGTATCCAAAGAAGTGGAGAATTCGTGCTGGATCAAATTCAGAAATTGGTTGTTTCTTTGTTATGAAATCATTCAAATATTTCAATTCTTCAATTTGTTCGGTATCTGCATATTCATGTTTGGCAGGATAGCTGTGGTTCACCCTATCTTCTCCTAATCTATAAGGAAAGGGAATTCTGAATCTGTACGGGTTTCTCCTTAATCTTACAATCGTATAATCAAGGCCAGCATTTGTATGGAAAAATGAATCCTCATTTGTCTCAAAGAACTCAGAACTAATCGCAGGCTCTGTATTATAATTGTCCTGATACATAAATTGCATATTCACATCATCACAAAACGCTTTATTTAGAATGACATGGTTATTTGTCATGAATAGAGAGTTTGATATTAAGAAACCGGACCCCCAACCACTACCTGATGGAAGTCCACTCTTTGCTACTTTTAGTGTCACCATAGCAATTGCTTTTTGAATTTCAGCCCCTTCGCTTAAAAAATGAGCTGATAAGAAATTATTTTGGTCGTACATTGCTTCTTGGCTTTGTGCAAATTCTTCTTTGCCAATAAAGCCGTCTTGTCCATGCGAACATTTTTCTCCTTGATTCTTAAATTCAGAAATTGTGGGCATTAGATCAGAATATAATTCGCTGAGTACTTCTTTTGCCTGCCCAAGATCAAATTCTTTTAGAATTCCCTTTAATTGTTCTTTGTCATTAGTCATTTCAGTTCTCCTTTATGAATAGAGATTAATAGACATCTGCAAAAACGACCTTTTATGTCATTTCGACCAACGGGAGAAATCTTTTTACGCATACAATTGAATTAAATAGATTTCTCCCCCGAAGTGTCGGGGTCGAAATGACGAATCGAGCTGTTTTGCAGAAGCCTAAATAGAGATTAAATATACCTCCGCAAAAAAATGCGGGCAATTTAGACTTTACCGAATGGTAATATATAAGACAAAGATTGAATCAAATTTCTCTCAACTAAAATAAAAAATCCCCCATCAGTTAGTCAAGTGTTGAAAACGATTCTAAAGGTTATCTTGCATTTGTGGGAAAGGGTGTATATTAAAACACTTATCTATAGAGGTATAGCTTTATGAATCACCTCTTGGGACCTTCAGAACTCAGGCACAATAACGTGCCGGCGGATCAGCCGCCGCAAAAGAACTGTAAGAAGACAACTAAACAAGAATAGTTCATCAAAACTCATTCGTGTGCCTTGCGCGACGGGTGCCCATGTCAATGCCTTTGATACAACCTAGACGCCTTTTTGTGTGGCACTAGGCTTCAAGGCCGTGCTAATCCAGATGCAACCAGGATAAAGTTAATTAATGACAATTCATCCCAATACGGAACAAAGGAAAAAACTAAAGCGTTACGATATTCGGGCCATGCTCATGAGCTGATTTTTTCCTGTTCTCATCGTTTCCATTATCTGAACGACCCATATGTTGCACCCTATTTATTGACGAACTTTCTCAAGCAATAGAACATTTTTTATTTCGATTGTGGGCCAAAGTATTGACATGGGCATCCCGTGCGGGGCTCAACCACTCTTGAAACCACTCCTGAAAAATATTTTTCTTGACTAATTCTTAATAATTCTTACATTTTTGTAAAATAGGGTCGCTACCGAAATGAGTCAGAGACAATGAATGTTATATGACTGACGATTTAGAACGACTTTTATATTTTAAAGTGATAAATGTGCGAGCACTTCTTGAAGAAAAACTCTAAGGATTTATATACCAAAAAAGGACAAACAATTATTCAAAAACAGATAAGAACAAGTTAGTGAGTAAATAACAGGCAAAATATAATAACTAATTATACCGAGGGGCAATAACATGAAATCATCAAATATACGCTTGGAAGTAATGCAGACCGTTGAAAAATCGTTGGATGAATTGCTTACTAAATATTTAAAGCCGATTGACGAAAATTGGCAACCATCAGATTTACTACCAGATTCAAAAGAACCCGGTTTTTTTGAAGAGATAGAAGAGATACAAGCATTAGCTAAAGAAATGAATTATGATCTGTTTGCAGTCTTAATTGGTGATACAATTACTGAAGAAGCATTACCTACGTATGAATCATGGTTAATGGACATAGAGGGTATTGAAGAGGACAACAAGAACGGCTGGTCGAAATGGGTAAGGGCCTGGACAGCAGAGGAAAATCGTCATGGTGATTTACTCAATAAATATCTTTATTTATCCGGCCGAGTAAATATGAGAGAAATGGAAATTTCGACTCAATACCTGCTAAGTGATGGATTTGATATTCAAACAGGAAGAGATCCGTACCGAAGTTTTATTTATACCAGTTTTCAAGAGTTGGCCACTAACATCTCGCACCGAAGAGTAGCTACACTATCCCAAAAAACCGGAAATAGTCGATTAGGAAAAATATGTGGTGTCATAGCTGCTGATGAGGCTCGGCATGCCAATGCCTACATAAATTTTGTCAACCGCATATTGGAAATAGACCCTAGCGAAATACTGCTGGCCTTTGAAGATATGATGAAAAAGAAGATAGTGATGCCCGCGCATTTTTTAAGAGAATCCGGGGAGGAAATCGGAACGCTATTTGGTCATTTTTCCGATGCTGCTCAACGTATTAAGGTCTATACAACTCAAGATTATATTGATATTTTGAAGTCACTGTTGAACGATTGGAATATTGCAAATATTGTCGGTATAAATGATTCAGCAGAAAAAGCCAGGGACTATCTAATGGCTTTACCCAAAAGATTGCAACGTATTTCTGAAAGAATAAGAATTCCTCAAAAGCAATTCGAGTTTAAATGGATTGCTGTTCAAGAAGAAAGGAAAAAAGTGGCCTGACTTTGAGGAAGACAAAAAATGTCATGCCCAGGGGGTTGAACCGTGCCGCATTTGTGGCGGCTCAGGCAGGATAAAACACAATAATCGTACATTTACTTGTCGGTAACCGCGGCGGCAGCGGCAAGGCCAAATGTCCGTGGTGCAAGGGTACCGGTTATCTTCGAACAACGAAGTGTGAGACCTGTTCGGGTAGCGGAAGAACGACCAGCCAAATCTACTGCACGACCTGCGACGGTGATGGCAAAATCGAAAGTAGAGAAACGCATGTAAAAGAGTCTAAAACGGTTCAAAATTAAGAAAGTAGAGAAGTTTACTAAAAGAGACTTCTGCAAAAAGTATACTTTTGGGTCATTCCGACCGTTCGGCTTGCCTCAGGGCAGGCTCCGTGAGAAATCTTTTTAAGCCTATTATTGAATCGCCTAGATTTCTCGGAATTTATCCTGAGCTTGTCCAAGGGCTCGAAATAACAAATTGGGTTGTTCTGCAGAAGTCCTTCTAAAACAATTACGGAGGGATTTCATGAATTCAGATTTAACTGTCTTAACACGAAAATCATTTACGCTTATTCTCTTAGCTTTAATAATCGCCAGCGGCTGCAGCTCATCCGAAGAGAGCGCTAAAACCGAACGTCACTTTCTCAGCATCGGCACCGCACCGCCCGGAGGCGCTTTTTTCCCGGTGGGCAGCGCAATTGCCCAGACCGTTAGCAACAACCGGGGCGAACTCACCTGGCAGGTTTCAGCGGAAGCCACCAAAGGTACCCAGGAAAATATCCGGCGGCTCAGCAGCGGGGAATTGGACTTTGCCATGGCCAATGCCGCCATTTCCTATTTCGCGGTTCGCGGTGAAAGCGGCTGGGAAAAGCAGTACTCCATCCGCACGGTGATGACCCTTGCCCCGAATATCGCGCTCTTCATTACGCGAAAATCCAGCGGCGTCAAAAAAATCGCTGACTTAAAAGGAAAACGAGTGACCGTCGGTGTTGCCGGAGCGGGATTTGAATTTTTCGTGCGGCCAATTTTGCAAGCCCACGGCGTCACTTATGATGACTTTAAACCGCTTTACAACACCCAGACCGGCGCAGTTGATATGCTCGCTGACGGCTCAGCCGCGGCCGCTTTTTTGGGCGGCTGGATAGGAACTGTCATCAGAACAGACCTCGCGTGGTTGATCGGCGGGGCGGCTTTAGGGGGCACGGGTGGCCTACTAGGCTGGAGTCTTGTGATGCGACGGCGTAAAACCCCGGAGGGGGATTGAGGATGGTTAGCTGGCCCTAGTCGGATCCGACTCACTGTGTCTTTCCTCTCTCCGATTTCTCATGTCA
>JADFPY010000224.1 GCA_022562085.1 candidate division KSB1 bacterium
ATGCGATTTCTGAGAGTACCATCCACACCTGCAATAGCCAGCGAAGCAACAAACTCCGCCCGTAGTCTAAAATCTTTGTACATTGCTTTTAACAATTCAATAATCTGATCCGGAGAAATCACATTGTACCGGGACACACCTGAACCATCGGCCAGTCCAAAGGCAGTGGTGTCTACACCCATTTCATTGAAGAACTGTTTGATGACTGAAATTCCCTTCTCAGCTGTTCCCGGTTTCCCTTTTTCTTCTGCCCCCAGAGTTTTTAAAATGAGCTCCGCATATAAATTATCGCTGTCTTTATTGTTTTTGGTAATTAGCGAGGAAAGCGGTTCAGACAAATGTTCTACTAGAACTAAGTTTGTATCGGGGCTGGTTCCCTTTATAATATTTCCGTTTAATGCAATTTTTTCATCTGCTAAAAGTTCTGAAAACAAAGTTCCAAAATAAAGCGCAGGTTCAACAATTTCAATGACTCTTACTTTTTGTGGCGATTGGGTTTTAAGTCCGCCTTTGATGGTAATCGTATTTTGACTTTCCCGCCATTTTCTTTCGATTTTAAAACCTTTAAGAAGGCTGCTATCGGAGGAATCTGCAGTGACGCCAAAATTCTCAATAGTGACATAAGAGGTCGGCGGCTCCAGGATGACGGCCAATGTATCTCCAACCTCTGCTCCGGGTTTGACTTTGACCGTGACACAATTGCGGTTTACGGTGAGGGCGCCAATTGGGGGAAAGTAACGGGAGGAGGCGTCATCCCACATCCAACCTGCTCCCTGGTAATAATCATCCAGGTAGCTTTCGTCACAAATCAGGTCGCCGGTAATTCGTTGAATACCAAGTTCTTTGATTTTTTGTACGATTCCCCACAAATCCTTGGTTGTCAGGCTCGGGTTGCCAAAACCTTTAATATAAAGATTTCCTGAAATAGTATTGTCAGTAACTGAGGAGGTGTCCGCAAAAAAAGTTGTCTTAAATCTGAAATTCGGTCTGAGTTTTCTTAGAGCAGTTGCTGTGGTCAAGAGCTTCATATTCGAGGCCGGATGAAATAGAAGCTGGCTGTTTCTGGCGTAAAGGACTTGCCCGGTTTGTAAAGAGACGACTTTTATCCCGGTGCGCGACTGATAAAGAGCGGAGTCACCCAGCACACTTTCGATTTGTTGTGTGAGTTCAGCAACGGCTTTTTTTGAAAATGAATGTTTGATCCCAAATCGGGAAGGCGCACAGGCTAAGTTGGTTAGAATAAATATTAAGAACCAAAATGAAAAATGGAATTTGTTTGGACAGCCCTGGATCGAATTGTTAAAAAGTGTTTGCATAGACGCACAAAACCCCCAAAGCAGACGGACTAAATTGGTTTGAATTCGCTTCTAAAAACTGAGCAAGCGATTTTTTTTTGTTTGAAATAGTCAAGAATTCTGCAACCTCTCCTGATTGCTTTAACGAAGCCAATCTGATAATTTCTTCGGTTTTCAATCTGCTTTTTGCCTTAAAAAACAATTCCGGCTTTTTAGTATCCACAGTTTCAATCAGACCGATACAATCCAGCGGATCGTCATTTTTCAAATCTAAATGAACTTCCTCTCTGATTTCAGCTTTAATCGCCAAAAACGGATCGGGGATTCCCGAGACCGCATTTTCTTGTGGGTGGATGTGGCCGCCTAAAACATCAAGGTCTCCCGGATTTTCCCCGACGGCTTTGCTTCTCTTAATCAAGATGATTTGCTCGTCATGGCTAACCAGAACAACGCTGACCCCCAAAGCTCTGGAAAGAGAATCCTTCCCAAATCGTTCCGCGATGTCATTCGTAAATTGATTGGAATAAAGGAGTTCATTGTAATCCGAGAGGCCTAAATCAAGCGTGAGTTTATCTTTTTGAAAATGCCAGCCATTCAGTCTGCACAATTCGCCATTAAAGATAAATTTGTTTTTCCCGGTCTCAACGATTTCTTGCTGCCAGAATGAATCAATTTTCTGAGTTAGTTCAAGTGGGAGTTCTCGTTTTTCGGGATTCCAATTAATGACGAGTTGAGCATGACTAAATTTGGCTGAAAATAGTACCTTGAAAAATGGGTTGTTCTTTAAATTTACCACTATTGAGAAATTATTTAGACTTCTCCTGAGTACCTTATGTTGTTATGTCCGAAACTTTAATCTGGCATCAATGCTTGACTAAAAAACTGGGTGCCTATTTGGAAGCGTGCAGTTATGACACCTGTTCTTTTCTATCTCTTGTTCCAAAGCTCCCGCTTAGAAAGGCGGGGTAATGATCTTTAGCACTTTCAAACACTATTTCTCAAAAACATTATGCGCCTTCGCTAGCTCTACTGCGGCCGGCGTAACAATCGCACCTTCCGGTACAGAGATTTTTCTCCGCTGTCGGATTGCCTGGCGCACATCGTGCTCAGTGATGAGCTTACGATTGCGCACAGGTTGGGCCTTCGAATCTTTTCTGACAATGTAGACCTGGTCGCCGTTTTTTAGCCCGGATGCATTGGCTTCGTCCGTATCGAGATGAAAATCCAGCACAAAAGTCTCATCAACACGGATGAGGACATTTGCAAAAATAATCGTCCGTGGCTCACACCCGGGATCGATTGCCTCTTTCGAGACCGGTGCGGCAAACACGCGCTCCCGGTCACGAACCCCAAACCGTTGGGCATCTCTCGGACTCATGTGAATATGCCGTTGCGGAACAATGATTCCTTCTTTTAATGTAATCTCACCTTTGGGGCCTATGAGTTTTGCTCCGGGAGAACCGGCGAGATCACCGGAATATCGCACCGGCGGATCGATTCCCAATTTATAAGCATCGGAGCGCGAGATTTCGAGCTGGGTTTGCCCCCTGGTTGGACCCACGATTCGAATTCCTGAGATTTTGCCTTTCGGACCTTCAAGATCTATCGTTTCTTCGGCGGCGAATTGACCTTTCTGGGAAATATCGCGAAACGTGTGCAGTTGATATCCTGCTCCAAATAAAACTTCCAGATCTTTTTGTGAAATGTGAAAATGCCGGTTTGATATTCCAACAGGAATGAGTTTTTGGCGCTTTGACATGCGGCTTCAGCGGTTCTTAACGAATTCTTCAATCACCTGTTCTACTTCTGATTCTGTCATACCGGTGGCGCCATAAACTTTTTTGCTGGCGCCAATTCCATCCCGACGCTTCGGGATAGAATCGGTAGTCCTGGTCGAACCTTTTCTGGATACATTTCCAGAGAGTGCTTTTGTGTAGGGCGCATCACTTCGCTCAGCCGGCCTCCAGGTGGTTCCGTTTCTAGGTGCGGAAAGCGGTTTAGTTTCATAAGCCACCCGTTTGATGTTCATGAGATGATGCGCGGAGATATTGTCAGACGTAATGTTGCCGCCAAACGTGCCGCAGCCTAAAGTCATGGAAGGCATGAGCCGGTTGGTGTAGCCGACCGCCCCAATTGAAGCCGGAGAGTTAACCACCACGCGAAACGCCGGAACCGCCAGACCGAATTGTCTGATTACCCGGTCGTTTTTTGCGTGCACCGCAGCAGTGTGTCCTCGGCCGCCGAAATTTAAGATCTCCTGGGCGCGTCGAATTCCCTCTTCAACGCCATTCACGGTATAGAAAACAAATGTGGGTGAAAGCTTTTCTGCTGAAAGCGGATAGGTCTTGCCCACGCCGGCGAGTTCCGCAATCAAAACCCGAATGTCCGGAGGAATCGTGAATCCGGCTTTCTGGGCTAAAACTTGCGGCGATTTACCAACCATTTCCGGGTTGACTCTAAAATCCGGAGTTAAGAGAACCTTCTCCAGCATGCGAATTTCATCCGGGTTTAGAAAATAAGCACCTTGGTGTTTTAATTCTGCAATGACCCTTTCTTTTATCGGTTGATCAACGATCAGGGCTTGTTCCGAAGAGCAGAGGGTGCCGTAATCGAATGATTTACCGGCGACGGCGTCTGCGACCGCTTTTTTATAGTTGGCAGAACGATCGATGTAAACCGGAACGTTTCCTGGGCCCACACCATAGGCCGGCTTACCGGCACTGTAAGCTGCTTTCACCAACCCCGAACCTCCCGTGGCCAAAATGACGTTGGTATCTTTGCTTCTCATGAGCTCATTGGTTGCCTGCAAGGTCGGATTTGAAATGACGCCAATTATTCCTTCCGGAGCTCCGGCAGCTATTGCTGCGTCATGAACAACTCTAGCGGATTCTTTAATGCACTTCACAGCCCTGGGGTGAGGAGAAATGACCACGCCGTTGCGGGCTTTAAGCGAAATAATACTTTTAAACATCGCTGTGGAAGTCGGATTGGTCGTTGGGATAATCGCCGCAACCACCCCAAAGGGTTCGGCTATTTCTAAAATACTGTTCGACCGATCTTCCCGGATGATGCCGACGGTACGTAGCTTTCGGATGGAATTATAAAGGTCTCGTGTGCAGAACTGATTCTTTTTGATCTTATCGGGGACATTGCCGTAGCCTGTTTCTTGAACAGCGAGCTGCGCGAGTCTTTCGGAGGCTTGAAATCCAGCCTCCGCCATCGCCGCAACGATGTTGTCGATTTCTTTCTGGTTGTACTCTTTGAGCTCTAAGTGAGCCTCTTTCGCTTTGGCACAAAGATTACGAACTGCTTGTACTGTTTCGAGGTCTTTGTCGAGAGACACGGTTTTTCCTAATTTTGTTTTAATAAGCCTTAAAATATCATTTAATTCAGAAATTGTCAAGAAAAAGTAGCAGAACTTCCCGGAGTAGCAGAACTCCCCAGAGTTCTGGGTTCTGGCCCCCAAAAGCTTACCTCCCCCAAAGTGTGGCCACTTCGGCTGCTTCGAGTACTCTGTTTGTAACCCTGAAAAGGCGGTATTGAAGGCGCGGGATATTTAAAATTGCTTGCTTTTTTTATTGCAATTACGTAGAATTTGTACCCTACCTAACCTTTACAAATGAGGTATTTGCCATGAAATTAACTCTATCGTTTCTTTCAATCCTGTTATTTTCTTTTTTCGTAATTGCAGAAGCTGCTGCGCAGAGTGAAGACTTGAATCTTACCGCACCGGATGGTTCCACTGTCACGATTGAACGCGATACTTTTGGTGTCCCGCACATTTCCTCTGAAACCGAAGTGGGCATTTTTTTCGGCCAGGGGTTTGCCGTGGCTCAGGATCGGTTAGATCAATTAGAATTCTACAGAAGCGCTGCTGAAGGTAAACTTTCTGAACTGTTGGGGGCTCTATTCATTCTGCTCGATCAAGAGACTCGTGCCATGTATTATACTCAAGAGGAACGGGAACGACAATTTGACGATTTGCCATCGGAAATTAAGGTGATGCTGCAAGCTTACAGTGACGGCGTTAACACTTATTTGGATTCTATGGCTGTCAATCCGCAAAAATACAAACCTTCTGAGTTCGCATCCCGGACGATTGAGCGCTGGGATGTTTATAAAACCCTGGCAATTATCCAGTTCATAACGCGTAATTTCGGCCAGGCTGGGGGGGAGGAACTGTCACGTTTGGCTGAACTGCAGCGAGATGGCCAGGAAGTATTTGATCAAAATAATCCGATAAACGACCCTGCCGCGCCAACAACAATACATGCTACCGGCTCCGGCTCTTCCAAAGTTTGGAGATATTCCGGATTGCAGGTGAGAGACTCAGTTGTAAATTCTATAGAAGAAAAGGAGCTGCGGGTCAGAGCTATGGCCGCCAAGAGTGGGATCCCTTTGAAATTCGGCAGTTTCGCTGTCCTCGCTTCATCGGCAAAATCGGACAATGGAAGTGTGATGCTGCTTGGAGCGCCACAGATGGGCGGTCCAAACGAGTTTGAAACCAGCATAGCAAACGAAGTAGAGCTTATTTGTCCGACATTTCATGTTGGCGGGATGACGGTTGCCGGTCTGCCTTCGGTCATCATCGGACATACTGAGCGCTTTGCCTGGACGCTCACGAGCGGGGTCAGCGATAACATCGATGTCTACATTGATTCGACCAAAGATGCCTCTTTTAGTCAATACATACATAACGGTACCTGGCTTAATTTCGAAGTTATTGAAGATACAGTTTCAAGTGGTGCGGCAAAATTTCCTTTCACTTTCTATCGAACCGTCCACGGACCGGTATTTTCAAACGATCTGGCTAATCATCAGGTCTATTCCAAGAAAATGACTTTCTGGAACCGGGAGACCGATATGATCGAAGCAAATTACGCCTGGATTAAAGCAAAGACCCTCGAAGAATTTGAAGCGGGTATTGCTATGATTCCGTTTTCGTTTAATGTCTTTTATGCAGGGAAAGATCAAAGAGTAAAATTCTGGCACGTTGGTAGGTATCAAGACCGCAGCGACGGGGTAGACCCGAGATTGCCGCACAAAGGGGACGGTTCAGAAGAGTGGGGAGGATTCATCGACTTCGCCGACTTACCTTCCGCCGATGGCAGCGAGCAGGATTATTTTGTCAATTGGAATAACAAACCGGTCAGTTGGTGGAATAACGGTGACAACATCCCATGGGCGGGCTCAACCAATCTGACTTTGCGCGTCCAAAGTATAGAAGCTTTTGTCGGTCCCATCACTGAATTTACATTTTCAAACCTGAAGGATGTGCCGAGACAAATCGACGACCACGGCACTTATCAGCAGGTGGTGCAATTTACTAACGATGAAATTATTGATGAGAACATTGTGGCGCCCGGCCAGAGTGCTTTCGTCAGTGCGAGTGGCAAAGGAAGTCCACATATTTCAGATCAATGGGCCTTGTATGTGGATTGGCAATTCAAAGATATGCTTTTTAGCCCTGGTTCGCCCACCAGCGTTGCAACACCTGAAACAGTGCCGCAATCGTTTCGCCTCCATCAAAACTATCCGAATCCATTTAACCCGACAACGACGATTAGTTATGAGATCCTGGAAGCAGCAAGCGTGCTTTTGCAGATTTACAATGTCAGAGGCCAAATTATTACAACATTGGTTGATGAATTTCAAAATGCCGGTGTTAAACGCCTTGAATGGAATGCCAATGATTTTAGTTCCGGTGTTTACTTGATAAAATTAACATCTAGTGATTTTTTTGAAATTAAAAAAAGTATTCTTTTGAAGTGAAATAGTAAATGATTCTGACAAAGATTTACAAAGATAGAGACGATGAGACGAAGCCTTAAGTTAGTTATTCTTCTGGTAAGTTTGTTATTTAGCAATATTGCTTCTGCGCAAATTGATACACTGCGCATTGCTACTTATAACTTACTCAGGTTTCCATCCGCTAATGGCAATGGCCGGTTGGAGCATTTCAGAACGGTCATTCGAAATCTGCAGCCGGATATTCTTGTGGTTCAGGAATTGGAGTCACAGGCAGCGCTTTTGACACTTCTCAATGAAGTTATGAATAAAAGTGGCGCCTCTTATTTTGCCGCACCTTTTAGTGATGGCCCGGACACAGACAACGGTTTGTTCCTTAAATCGGGCAAAGCTCA
>JADFPY010000225.1 GCA_022562085.1 candidate division KSB1 bacterium
GAGATGTGCGAGCTTGCCAAATTTATGAAGGCACCAATGAGATTCAACGATTGGTCATTAGTAGAGCTATTCTTAAAGACTAACTATTCTTAAAAGACTAACAGCAGTCCATGTATTATTAAAGAATCACAACACAATTTTTATTACCCAATTAAATAGGATGTGTTAATGCCAGTCATCAAAACCAAAATCAACACCCGAAGTGCAGAATTCCAGGCCAATGTTGAAGCCATGACTGAGTTGGTAAACGACGTTCGGGACAAGGTTGCCATCATTGCACAAGGTGGTGGCTTTAATTATGGCGGCCTGGGCATGTCTCATCATGCCATCGAAGACCTCAGTATTTTGCGTGCTTTGCCAAATATGACGGTCGTGGCGCCTTGCAGTGAAGACGAAGTAAGGGGAGCGATGCAGGCGCTGTATGCATTGCCTGGGCCAGCTTATTTACGCCTGGATAAATCTAAAGCCGAACTGGGGGAAGGTATTCCAGTCTTTGAATTGGGCAAGGCGCGTTATGTTAGGGACGGCACCGCGGCAACGTTGATCGCCTGTGGAGGTATACTGGAGGAGGCCCTGCAAGCTTCGGAGAAATTGGCTGCGGATGGAATTGGTTGTCGCGTGATAAGCATGCATACATTAAAACCATTGGATGTCGAGGCTATTCAGCGAGCTGCCCACGAGACCGGCGGAATTATTTCTATTGAGGAAAATTATCAAAAAGCACACATTACAGCTAAGGCGATATCAGAATTTAAAAAAACCAATCAGGAAGTTATTACTTGACTATGAGGAATGTCTCTCTTAATTTTCGATACTATTTGTCCAATTTGTTTTGACCACATACAATGCAACTAAAAAAACTCAAAGCTCAAAAATCCTTTGTCCCAACTTGAGGATTCTCAAATTCCAAGGAGTTCGAGAAAATAACGCTACTTTGATGAAACTTGAAGCAGCATCTTCGCATTTTTTTGTTGACAGAAGTATAGTTTTTTTGTACTTTTCGTAATATTTTTTGATGAATTACTTGGTGCGAGGAGGAGGTCGTCTTACCTCGGTTTATGAAAAGAGAGTGGGAGGGGTGTGCCTGAGCACACTGGGTGGCTGAATTCTCGATCAAGTCTCCATGTTCGATAGAAAAACAGGTCATAATTTATCGTGAGCTTGAGATCATGAAAGTAAAGGTTATTGAGGAAGAAAAATTTTTGCAGGAACGCCTGGCAAGGAGTCAAGCATGGTTGGATGCCATGCCAGATTTGATGTTTATTCTGGACAAAAATGGTATTTATCTTGATTATAAAGCAGAAAGTGATGGTGATTCTATATAGGGCACCGAATGATTTTTTAGGTAGCGTGTTGACGAAGTTCTGCCACCCGATTTGGCCCGCATTTCAATTCGCTATATAAAGCGCTCATAAATTCTATGTTAAGCGTCTTGATACAAATCGTCCTACAAAATTAAGACTTCCAATAGTAATGATAGAATTTGAAAAAAAGTTTACAGAGAATCAAATCCTAATTGAGAAACGTACAAAATGAAAAAACTAATGGAAGAGACATCAACCCAAAAACTGTATTGGGATGAAGAAAATGAAATTGTTTGGGGGGAGTTGAGTTTTGAGATACAAACTCTAGAAAAAGCAATAGAAAATATTGACGCTCAAGAAAGGATACGTGATGCTCTAGGGAAGGAGATGACACGGGTGCTGATCGACATGCGAGAAATGAAATCCATTACAAGGGAAGCCCGTGAGTATTATGCCAACCAAAGAACCTGTTCCATTCAGCGAGCCACCGCATTACTGGTAAAATCAAAAGTAACCAAAGTGATGGCTAACTTTTTTATGGGATTGAATAAGCCGATCACTCCAACACGTATGTTTATTGAACCTGAAGAAGCAATACAATGGTTAACTGAGTTTAGTAATGCCTAAAAGTTCTCAAGAAAAAATAGATACAATCATTGAGTTTATCTCTGCCTTAGCCCGGGGCGATGTATCCCATCGACTTCAACGAATTGATGAGGATTCAAATGAGAATGATTTAGATGCAATTACAGAAGGACTGAATATGCTTGCTGAGGAATTGGAAGCATTACAGGGAAGGACTAAGGAACGGACGGAAAAACTGGATGAAGAACTAGAAACGACTCAGGAATACTTAGACACAATTATATTACAAATGCCTGCCGGTTTGGCCATTCTGGAAGGGCCGGACTTTAAATATTCTAGGATAAATCAGGAACTTGCTGGCATCAATGGATTATCCGTGGAAGAACACCTCGGAAGGCCGCTCGCCGAGGTTCTGCCTCAAGCAGCAAAGGACATTGTGCCCGTGTTACAAAAAGTACTGGACACCGGTGAAGCGACGCCGCGTCGTGAATTTAGTACACGGTTGCCGAAAGTTCCCGATGAGATTCGTCATTTTATTGATTCCTTTTTTCCCATCAAAGGGCCAGATGGCGAGGTAAAGGCTGTCGGTGTGGTTGTGCTTGACATTGGGGAGCGCAAGGAGGCGGAGATGCTACTGGCACGGACTAATGAGGAGTTAGAGAGACGGGTTAAGGAACGGACAGAAGAACTGCAAAAGGCCCTTCAGGCGAGCGAGATGGCGCGGCAGGCTTTGGTCAAGAGTGAGAAGATTGCCCAGGCGCAATTGACTGAAATTGACCAATTCTACAAAACGGCTCCTGTTGGGCTGTGTCTTTTAGATCGCGATCTGCGTTACCTCCGCATAAATCAGCAGTTAGCGGATATCAATGGCAAATCAATCTCCGAGCATATTGGCAAAACTATCCATGAAGTGATTCCAGACATTGCTAAAATAATAACAGGTATATATCTTAAAGTGATAGATTCCGGTGAGCCGATCATTAACAGCGAAGTAAAGGGTTTTCTTCCAGCGCAACCCGAGGTGCCACGCAACTGGCTGGTGAGTTACTATCCATTATTGTCCAATAAGGGTCTAGTACAGGGAGTGAACACGATCGTTATTGACATTACTGAACGCAAGCAGGCGGAAGTCGCGCTGCGTGAAAGTGAACAAACTCTGCGACAACTGGTTGAAACGACCAAGATCCTGCCTTGGCAAGCCGACGCCCAGACGTGGAAATTCACCTATGTTGGCCCTCAGGCCGAAGAGCTTTTGGGTTATCCGTCCGAACAGTGGTATGAAAAAGATTTTTGGGCTGAACACATCCATCCGGAAGATAGGGAGTGGACCATAGACTTCTGCATGAAGTCCGCCGGTCTTTGCAAAGATTACGAATTTGAATACCGCATGCTGGCAGCAGACGGCCGAATCGTTTGGTTTCACGACCTGGTCAGCGTTGTGTCAGAAAATGGTAAACCGAAGCTCCTTCGTGGTTTTATGATAGACATCACCGAGCGCAAGCGGATCGAGAAAGCTCAGAAGGATTCGGAGGAGAAATTCCGCGCCCTGTTTACCCAGGCCCGGGATGGCATTGTCCTGGCGGATAGCGAGACCGGACTAATAGTGGACTGCAACCAAGAGTTTGAAGTCATAACCGGAAGGAACCTTGGACAGTTACAGGAGATGAAAATCTGGGAAATACGGCCTCCGGATAAAATGAAGATTGCAAAGCGAGACTTTTTTGCGATCCAGGAAAAAGGGGGGGCTGACGCGAGAGAATTGACCATCAAAAAAGCTGATGGACGTGTTGTACCAATTGAGTTTACAAGCAGTCGAATAAACATCGGAGGCAAACCTTACAACCAAAGTATTGTCAGAGACATCACCGAGCGCAAAGAATCCGAGCGTACTATCCAAAGAATGGAACAACTGGCCACGCTTGGCGAACTGGCAGCTAACATTGCGCATGAAATCCGCAATCCTTTAGCATCCATAAGTTTAAATGTGCAGTATATTTCCGACTATTGGGAATTACCGAAAACATTGGTGAAAAAGGTTGAAAATATCAATCTGGCCCTTTTGAGAACCCAGGATATAATTCGGGAAACTTTAGAGTTTGCTCGTCCCTCACCGCCAGACTTACGACAGGTAAATATACATAGGGTTATCGAGAGTAGTATTCGCTCAGTTACAAAAGAATATGAGCAAGCTGAAATTCAGATCAAAAAGAATTTTCAGGCCAAAGTTCCACAGGTTTTGATTGATGATAATAAAATTCTGCAAGTTTTGATTAATTTACTCCAGAATGCAAAAGACGCCTCGCCTAAAGGTGGCATCGTAACTATAGCGACCCGAGCGCGTACGAATGAACTGCAAGTTCAGATTAAGGATAATGGTGATGGTATTTCAGCCGAAAAGCTGGATAAAATATTCGAGCCATTTTACTCGACAAAAAAAACAGGGTTTGGCCTGGGCCTGGCAATTGTTGCACGTCTGGTCGAACAACATGGTGCTCATATCGACGTCAAAAGCCGTGTTGGTAAGGGTACGGAATTTACAATCACGTTTAAGAGGACGCTATAGTATTGCCGGTGAAGTTTGCATTTTTTTTGAAAAAAAATTACAATAGACAAATCCCAAATTTCAAATAAATCACAAGACCCAAAGTCGAAGTACCAAACCAGAGTACGGCGGGACAAAACAGGAGCGCTTACTCACGTTAACGAAAAGAAGTTTGGAACTTGGAGGTTGCAACTTGGAATTTATTTGCGATTTGAACATTTGGGATTTGGAGATTTGCGGCTTAGCCGCGTTAGAATCTCGTGCCGGGTTGTTGACAGGATACAAGAATGAAACGAGTTTTAATCATAGAGGATGATGAACTTTTCCGTGAGGCCATTCGGGACTACCTGACCGAAGATTACAAAGTGGACGAAGTTGGTTCGGCCAAAGAGGCCTTGAGCTTCCTGGCAGAAAGCGGCGCCGACGTTGCTTTGTTGGACATTAATCTGCCCGATATAGATGGTATTACGCTCTTGCCTCAAATCAAAAAAAACTGGCCTGTTCTCCCAATTATTATGATGACCGCTGTAGACGCAGTCCCGCAAGTGGTTGAAGCGATCAAGAAGGGAGCCTTTGATTATCTCGCCAAACCAATTAATGCTCAAGAACTGCTGGTTGCGATAGAACGCGCCATCGAAGCATCCGAATTGCAGGGTGAGGTGGCACAACGACGAAATCTACAGTTGGTGTCAAATAGGGCTGTTAGGCTTATAGGAACCAGCAAAGAAATTGAGAATTTACGATTAGAAATTGCCAAAGTTGGGCCATCCGACACCACGGTTCTCATTGAAGGCGAAACCGGCACAGGCAAGGAAGTAGTTGCGCGGGAGATGCATAGCGCCAGCACCCGCGCTGAAAAGCCTTTTGTGGCGCTTAATTGTGGCGCGATACCCAATGAATTGATGGAGTCTGAGCTTTTTGGGCACAAAAGAGGTGCTTTTACCGGGGCGCATAAAGATAGTGAAGGCAAATTTCGACTGGCACATCGCGGCACATTGCTCCTTGACGAAATTGGCGAGCTCTCTTCCGCCGCACAAGTTAAGCTCTTAAGAGCTTTGGAAGAATTCAATGCCATCGCGATTGGTGTATGGTACACAGATTTTGGGGCGCGGCCGGCGGTACTGGACGGATGCAAAATATGCTCCTCTGGAGAATCGGGTCAGTCTGCTGGCGCAAGCGGTGCTATTCAAAGGCGGAATCGGAGGCAGTCTACTTCGAAAAGTTTCGTAAGGCCTGTTTGAGCGATGATGAAGTCGGAGCGATGCGAAGTCTGATATCCCGGCTTGACGGGATAGCACCGGACAAAAGAGCCCCGCTTCAGCTGCTTTTGGAGGCCGGTGATACGGAGTTGACGCAGGGGATCAGACAACTGGAGACGAGACTTTTTGCAAATTCCGGAAATGGCATTCATGGTGATGCAGGGTCCGGGAGGAAGCTCTACCAGGCGGTTGCGCGCTTTCGAAAGAATTCGTCTTTTACGAAAGGCACAGTAAAATTCGGCAGACAGGCTTTGCTGCCTAACTTGAACCCGGGGACTAAATAATATGCTATGCTCGCAAAGTCGAAAAAGCAAAAGAGGCAACAAGTCTAAGAGTATTGTGCTCTTCGACAATTCGGCGCTTAGACTTTCGACTTCAAATTAAGGGATGGTATGAACATGACCCCATTCTTTGATGCGCTTGTCGAGGGTAATAAGTGGAGCGCCTATTTTCAAACTGGAAGCAGCAATGATTCTGTCCGCCGGATCTTTATGGAACTCACCAGGTAATCTGGTGGCTAAAACAGCAATTTCGGGAGTGAGCTCTATTAACTTGATGCCTTTGTATTTTAAAGCTTGCGCAATCCAATCCTGGACATCGATGCTGAACCTTAGCCGGTTTTTAGCAACCAGCATGGCTATTTCCCAGCAGGAGATAATACTTACACCGAGGACGTCGTTGTCTCTAATAGCTTTGCGTGCTTTGGCTGGCAGCTTTTCAGGCCCATCATTGATAAAATAGAACCAGATATGCGTGTCGAGAACGATCACTCTTTTGCGGCCTCCCATTCGTCATCGATGGGAGAAATAAGATCACCGATAAATGTTGCCAGCCCCCTTAGCGAAGCATCGGTGCTGTCTTTTTTGTTGTCGAATGGCAGCAATTTCGCAACAGGCTTGCCATGTTTGGTGATGACCAGTGGCTCATTGGTCTGTGCCACGACATCAAGCAGGGCAAGACATTGCGCCTTAAATTTTCCAGCTGGTATTGTTTTCATTTTTGGCTTCCCATTATTGTGTACGGACTATGACCTAACTTTATGACTATGGGAATATAATTATGCCTCAAAACTAAACGCAAGGACTTTATAACAAAAACCGGAATAATTTTGAATGGAGGGTAAAATAATGAAAAATGCTATTGCTATTGTAATCACTCTGATCTGGTTGACCCCGTCCGCCGCGCAGCAAGACGCGGACCTGGCCAAGAAACTGGCGAACCCGATAGCCTCCCTGATCAGCCTGCCGATACAGGCCAATTATAGTGCGAATATCGGCGCCACTGAAGACGGCTCGGTCTGGAGAATTAACGTCCAGCCCGTGATTCCCTTTGGGCTGAGTGAAAATGTAAATGTGCTCTCCCGGACGATTTTGCCCATCGTAAGCCAGAGCGATATTCCCGTGAACGGAGCGGGAGAGTCCGGTATCGGCGATGTGGTACAGAGCTTTTTTTTCTCTCCCGCTAACGTACCCGCAGGCGGAATTATCTGGGGCATCGGTCCCGTTCTGCTCCTGCCGACGGCTTCCAACAACGCGCTGGGTGGGGAGAAATTCGGCGTTGGCCCCACCGCAGTCGCTCTGAAGCAGTCCGGCAAGTGGACCTTTGGCGGTCTGGTGAATCATATCGTCTCCGTGGCCGGCGAAGACACGCGCGCAGACGTAAACGCCACGTTCATTCAGCCGTTTATGTCGTATATCACTAAGACCCGGACGACTTTCGCACTCGCCTCCGA
>JADFPY010000226.1 GCA_022562085.1 candidate division KSB1 bacterium
TCAAAGATCGATGACGGTATCGTTACCTTGGTCGGGTCGGCCGAGGGCGGAATAAACCGCGCTCACAACATTTTCGTCAACCCGGAAAGTGGTTTTGCGTACGCCTGCGACTCCGACCTAACGCGCGGTTTCGTGGCGTTCGACCTGAGCGATCCCTCTGATCCAATCTCTGTCAGTTTCTGGAGCGAGACCGCAGCCCACGATGTTTTCGTAACAAATTACGATGACTGCCCGTACGCCGGTCGACAGGGTCCTTGCGAGATCGTTTTCGTTTTCGCCGGCGGGGTTTCATCTGGGCGCAAAGAGACTGTTCCTGGAGGGGCGCGTCCAGGTCGAAGAGGTGCCGGCACAGACGCAGCTCAGCGACGACGCGACGTTCGACGACTACCCGGCCATCGCGACCGGGCCCGATGGGGCGGTGTGGACGGCGTGGGTGAGCTACGGGCGCGATTCGGATCAGGTGCTGGCGCGGGCGCATCGTGGCGACGCGTGGGGCGAGGTCGAGGTGGTGTCGGAGCGGCCGGGGGATCACTACCGGGTCGATCTGGCGTTCGACGGGCAGGGCCGGCTGTGGGCGGTGTGGAGCGAGCAGCGGGCGGGGAACTGGGATCTGTACGCGCGTGTGCGCGGCGGCGAGGGGTGGGGCGAGGTGCGGCGGGTGACGACGGCGCCCGGCCCCGACATGCACCACCGACTCGCCAGCCGCGGCGGGCGCGTGTACCTGACGTGGCAGCGCTTCGGTGCGCAGGGCAGGTCGGACATTCATCTGGCCGCCTCGCAAGGCGACGGCTTTGGCGCACCGGTGCGGGTGAGCCCGTCGCGAGCGAACGACTGGGAGCCGACGGTGGCGGTCGCGCCGGACGGAACGGTGTGGGTGGCGTGGGACAGCTACGCGCGCAAGAACTACGACGTTTTCATCCGCGCGTACCGGCACGAAGGCGGTCGGCTGACGGCGGCGAGCGACGTGCTCGAGGTGGCGGCGTCGCCGCTCTTCGAGTCGCATCCGTCGATTGACGTGGACGCGGCGGGGCGGGTGTGGGTCGCGTACGACGAGGGGGGCATCCAGTGGGGCAAGGACACGGGCTACCGGATGAAGCGGAGCGGCTCGGGGCTGTACATGGAGCGGTTCGTGCGGGTGGTGTGCATGACGCCGCAAGGCCGGCGCGTGCCGGCCGAGGCGATCGAGTCTGAGTTTCCCTACGAGGTGCGGCGGTTCAACGACTATCCGCAGCTTCAAGTCGACGCCGACGGGCAGCATATTCCTTCTGAAATTGAGAAGTTATTAAAACCTTTAACTGAGGAAGAATTTGATGTTGTTATTGGCTCACGATACCTTGATAAAAATGATTATCAAACAACGTTTTTGAGACGTGTCGGAGCAGTTGCCCTTTTAAAGAATGAACTTCAGACTAAAAGTGAAAGCGAGGCTCCTGAGTCGAATAATGTTAAAAGCAAAGACACATCCAACAGGTAAGCATGAAAAAGAACTGGCAAAATAGTCAATGGGTTGAATATTCCGTCTTAGCGGTGATTACCATTGCAGCTGCGTTTTTAAGATTCTATAAACTTGGAGCATGGAGCTATTGGATCGATGAGTACTATTCACTCGAATCGTCTCTCAGACCCTATTTGCAGAATTTGAGCAAACCGTTTTGGCTCATCACCAAGACGTCATTAGACTCTTTTGGGATCAGTGCAATTTCTTTAAGATTGCCGCCATTTGTTTTCGGAGTTTTAGCAATTGTCGCGTTGTACTTTCCGTTCAAAGCTATTTTTGGTAGGAGGGTTGCGTTACTATCCGCCTTTTTTATGGCGATTTCCCCATGGCATATTTATCTTTCACAACTCGCGAGATGGTATTCGTTGCTCTTACTTATTAGCACTGCTGCTTTGATTTCTTTTTACTTTTTTATCGAGCGCAATTCATTAAAATATCTCATTCTGTCAATCATAACTTTTTTGTTTGCATTTATGCTTCATTTGACCGCTGGATTCATCATTATGATTGGAGTCGCCTACTTATTTTCCCTGTCTCGAATAAAAAATATGCAACCGGAGCGATTTGATACCAAGAAAATCAATATCCTCTTTATCGTTTTGATTTTGGGCGCAATTGTGTTAATGCCCAAGTTCCTTGAATTTGTGAAAGTTTGGAATGAGATTCAGTTAAGGGATGGTTACTGGGGAACCACGCCGGTAAACTTTGCCTCAAAAGTTCTGTACCACCTGACCCCAACGATGGGCTTTGCGTCGCTGCTTGGGCTTATCCTTTTACTATTTTCAGGGGGCAGAAAGGGATTGTTTATTTCAATTTTCGCCGTGCTCCCGGGCGCTCTGCTGATTTTAGCAGCTCTGTTAAAAACCAACATCAGCACTAAATATATATTCTTTACGCTCCCGGCCTTGTTATTGGGAGCTAGCTTTTTGTGCATCTACGTGATTGATCAAACTCAAAAGTACAAAGCCATTGTTTCAGTCGCCATCATTGGATTGGTTGCCATTCCTTCTTTAAAAACAGATTTTCTGTACTTCTCCAGTGGTTATGGTAACCGCGATCGATTAACGGAGGCTGTTCAACATATTCAGCAAAAATGGCATCCTACTGATCAGATTTTTCCGCTTTATTTTTTTCCGAACCCGGAGAGGGCTCAAGATTATTTAAAAACAACCGCTGAATTAATTGATTTTCACATAGAAGATGAACAGATCCTGTTTCCTGAAACGCCTGAGGAACTTGACCGAGAAAGAAGAATTTGGGTGGTCACGATTGGTAAACCTTTGCCGCCTAATTCAACCGGATTTTATGAGTGGGTCTCACTGAAGACAAATATGGTAGCAGAGTTTAAGGCAAATAAAGGACCAAAAGATAATACAGTGCGAATCTATTTGCAGCGTCCCTTAAAGAAGGATCAGGGAATTAATAAAATGGCTTTTGATTCTTCAAAACATCAAACATTGGATATAAGGGAGTATTGACGATGCAAAATTTAACAGTGGTCATCCCAGCTTACAACGAAGAGCACGGGTTGACCAAAGTTCTACCTGAGTTGATCGAAAATCTTGAAAATGGCTGGGAAGTTATTGTGGTCGATGACGGCTCGACCGACAAAACCGCGGAGATTGTTAAAGGATATAAGAAGATTCAACTCGTTAAACATCCTTATAATAAAGGATATGGCGCGGCTTTAAAAACCGGAATAAGGGCTGCAAAGAATGAAGCTATTCTTTTAATGGACAGCGATGGACAGCATTCTATTAAAGATTTTCATCGCATCATCAAGAAATTTGGTGAAGACGATTATGATCTGGTGATCGGCGCACGCTCCACCGAAGCCTACCAAGTCAAAACCAGGGTTCCCGGTAAGTTTTTGTTAACCAAAACAGCCGAGTACCTTATGGGGACAAAGATAAAAGATTTGAACTCCGGTTTACGAATATTTAAAAAGAGCAAAGTCGTGCCGTTTTTTAATATTCTGCCAAACAGCTTTTCGTTTTCGACAACCTCGACGCTTGCCTTTTTAAAGGAAGCGTTCAATGTCGCATATATTGACATTGAGACCGAGAAAAGAGAAGGTAGAAAAAGCTCTGTTAAATTTGCCAGAGATGGCTCTCGAACTTTATTGCTGATTACTCGCGTTATTATGTTGTTTAATCCCCTGAAGATTTTTTTCCCGGTTTCAGTTTTAACTTTTGCTCTTGGGGTGCTTTGGGGATTATACGGCGTTGTCATTTTTCAACGCATTCCAAACAGTTCGGTGATTTTGATGGTCTTTGGTATGTTCCTTTTCTTTTTTGGCATGCTGGCTGATCAAACCGCCTCGATTCGGAGACAGATTCATGTATCGGAATAAGTTCTCTGAAATCGAAGTTCGGCAATTTTGGGATGAAGTGAGCGAGATCTATGATGTCGCCAATGATGACATTGGCGGTGCTCATTATCAGCGATTTAAATTTGCCATAAATTATATCCCTGAAAAAGGTCATTTGAATTTACTTAATGTTTGGAGCCGAACCGGAAATGCGAATGCCTTTCTTTTAAAACATAATCCGGAGATCAAAGTTTTTAATGCTGAGGTTTCTCATAAATTAATGCAGATTGGCTTGAAGAAGCAGAAATACAAAACCAAAAAAATATCACAGGTCAGGCTGGACATTTTACCTTACAAAAACGACAGTTTTGATGCTGTATTGTCGTTAGAAACCCTCGAGCATTGTTCGCAGCCTCTGTTATTCTTGCAGGAATTAAGAAGAGTGTTGAAAAAGGATGGCGTGTTGGTCATGAGTCTGCCGCCGGCGACGGCAGAGTTTGCCCTGCGCCTCTATGATTTATTTTGTTTCAATCATGGCGAAGGGCCGCATCGATTTCTTCCTTCGCGAAAAGTGAAGAAGCTTTTGAAGACGGCCGGGTTTAATTTATTAATGCACAAAGGAACACTCCTGATACCGGTTGGACCTGAAAAGTTGAAAGCGCTTGGTGAAAAAGCGATCGATAGATTTCAAAATACATTTCTTTCAGAATTCGGGATCCGACAATTTTATATTTCAAGGGCGTAGAGATGTCATCCAATTCGAAGATTGAAAATATTCAGGATATTGTTAATAAGAATCTTTGCCACAGGTGCGGAACTTGCGTGGGTCTTTATCCCGACAAATTGGAGTTTGTTGACGTGCTTGACAGCTACAAAGTTAACGTGAAGTCTCCTTTAACCGCTGAGGAGAATCAAAATATAATGAAATATTGCAGCGGTCATGAAGTTGATTTTCCGGAGTTGAATAAAGCGTTGTTTGGGTCAGAGTATGACGCTAATAATTTCATCGGCCATCACGAGAATCTCTATATTGCGTTTGCGAAAGATCAGGAAATAAGATACAACTCGGCGAGCGGAGGGATACTATCACTTCTTCTGATCTATCTGCTCGAGTCAAAGCAAGTTGACGGAGCAGTTGTTTTGGGGATGGACCCGGAGCAGCCGTGGCGGGTGAAGCCTTTTATCGCGAAAACCCGAAAAGAAGTCATGCAATCTGCTCAAAGCAAATATGTGATCAGCAGTGTCAATGAAATACTCCCGGAGATTTTAGATTTCGATGGCACTCTGGCTTATGTTGGCTTGCCGTGCCAGGTGCACTCTTTAAGAAAAATGATGCTTGACAACCAGTATAAGTTGTCAAAGATCAAATATATATTCGGACCGTATTGCGGTAATACGCTGCACTACTCTTCTTTAAAAAGTTTCTTAAAGAAAATGAAGGTCAAGGATATTTCCGAAATTAAAGAGCTGAATTTCAGATACGGTGAATGGCCGGGGAATATGCGCGTCGTTACAAAAAGCGGCCAAGAATTTCTCATGCCAAAATTCCATGCTAATTATTTGATCCCTTTTCATATTGAATCGAGATGCCTGACCTGTACCGATCTGTCGAATGAATTTACGGATATTTCAAGTGGCGACGCCTGGGCGCCCAAGTACGAAGAAAGAGGCAAAGGCTTTTCGATCATGGTGGTTCGCAGCCAAAAAGGCAAACAACTGGTCGATGAGCTTATTGAGAAGTCCCTTGTGGATGTTGTGGAAATTGAGCGCAATAAAGCAGTTGAGATGCATTCTCATGGGTATGATCTGAAAAAGAGAGGCGCATTCCTACGAATATCTTTTCTAAAGAAACTGCACAAAGGTGTTCCGGAATATGGGTATGAAGTCAAAACCTCCAATTCGACCAGAATTGTATTTGAACTTGTTTTAGATTTTTTATTCTGGATATGCAAACAGAAAATATCCAGGAATATAATTGATCTGATTCCTCATAAAGTTGTCGGTAAAATCTTTGAAAAAACCAGAAAAGTTTGGAAAGGTATAACCAAGGAGATTAAGAAAAAAGATCTGGTTGAATAACTACTGTCTGACTGAAAAATTTTGTGAAGGGTCGAAGAATTCTGTTTTCACATTACGATTTTCCGGTTAGACACAATCAATTATTTTGGATAGAAATTTTGAGCAAGCACCTAAAAAAACTTAAGAACCTGATCGGGCCGGTCATTCTTATCTATTTTCTGATAAAGATTGACTTTGGCGCTTTGAAAGAAGTTTTAACTGGAGTCGATCCTATCTTCTTTGCAGCGCTGATGATCTTCTTCCCCATGATGATGATAAAAACCTACCGGTGGCTTGTTCTACTGAAAAATTTCGGAGTCAACATAGATTTTTCGAATTTGTTCAATCTGAACTTGAAAGGCGTCTTGTACGGTTCAATCACTCCGGGCAGATTAGGAGAAATTTCCAAAGGCTATATGCTTGGGAAAATGAAATACTCGTTGTCCTCGTCAATTGTCTCGGCCGTCCTTGACAGAATCGTGGATATTTTTTTCTTGCTGGGTTTTGGCCTATTTGGTTTTTTTTATTTTTATAAAGAATTTCAGATTGATGTGGTTTTATTGGTAATTGTCGTCGGTGGAATCGCTGCTGTCTCGGCGTTACTGCTGAACCGGCGAGTTCGCTTAAAAATTACAACGTTCATTAGAAAAAAAATAAAAGATGATGATGGCGACGTTATCCAATCTCTGAAAGAAATCAAGAAAGATAAGATGTTGGTTCTGTCGGCTTTATCAATATTGGCCTGGGTATTGTATTTCTGTGAAATATTTTTATTCAGCGAATCTCTTTCTATTGAAGTGGATGTAATTTTTCTGGTGTCTGCGATTAGTGCGTCCACGATAATCTCGATACTGCCCATCTCGATTCTTGGAATGGGAACACGCGACGCGACTTTGATTTTTCTTTTTTCAATGAAAGGTATCGCAACGGAAAAAACTCTGGCATTGTCATTTTTAATTTTATTGATGTTCGGCTTTAATATTTGTGCTTGTTATCTTTATTCGTTAGTTTATGATTTAAAAAATTACAAAAACTATAATGTGATATCAAAAGGAGAGTGTTAAATATGGCATATTATTTAGTTACCGGCGGCGCAGGCTTTATTGGTTCAAACATCGTTGAAGAATTACTGCGAAGAAAGCACAAAGTACGGATTTTAGACAATTTTTCAACTGGTAAAAGAGAAACTGTAGAGTTCTTGATTAACAAAGCTTCAAAACTTCAAAATTCTAATGGTAAAAAAACCAACGGAAATGGTAACTCAAACCTGGAAGTATTTGAGGGAGATCTTCGTTCGTATCATATCGTAAGAGAAGCTGTAGATGGTGTTGATTATATTCTGCATCAAGGGGCGCTTCCCTCGGTTCCACGGTCGGTTGGCGATCCAATCACAACGAATGAAGTCAATGTGGTTGGAACTTTAAATATCTTAAATGCCGCGAAGGAGGCCAAAATCCGCAGGATTGTTTATGCTTCGTCCTCCTCTTGTTATGGTGATTTGGCGCAACTGCCAAAAACCGAGGATATGCTTCCGAATCCTCTTTCTCCGTACGCGG
>JADFPY010000227.1 GCA_022562085.1 candidate division KSB1 bacterium
ACTCAATTATTCCCCCCACATCCCAACTGTATGTGCTCTTTTTCAGACATATGTATACTAAAGTACAACATTTTTCTCCTCCTTAAAACATCTCTGAGCATTGAAAATTTGATTGTTTTTATTAAATTTATAACTGGTTTTGATTTATGGCATTGAATTTGTCTAAAGTAGCTTTAACTTTTTAAACTGAATTGGAATGGAGGACATACTTATGAAAACCGTACAAGTCATTTTCCTATTATCGATAGTGTGTTTTTTAGGATGCACAACTACTCATCGGCTGCGACCGGCGCATGAAGCAGACTTTTTGTCACTTAACAACCGCGCATTGAAGAAACAGGCCCTGATAACCTTTACTGATGGCCGTCAAATCCAGGTTGAGAATTTGCGGATGACCCGGGACTCAACTTATTGGACGGCCACCAACAAAATTCTCACAGCTCAAATAAAGGAAGTACGATTCCGTTCAGCGGGCGGCCGCAATCAATATAGTCTGGACAATAACGTCGACCAAACAGATTTATACGAGAAGATTAACCGCGGTACCCGAGGGCGTCAAGCTGTCGTGATTCTAAAGGATGGACAGGAATTGCCAGTCAGGCAATTATGGCTGACTTCAGAATTTGCCCATTGGATCGACCCGCAAATAAAGCAACAAGCGAGTCCGATCTATATAGCGGTTGCAAATTCGCAAATAAAGGAATTACGATTTATCAGCAGAGGCAAAGGTGCCGGGCAAGGCATGGGATTCGGACTTCTGGTAGGCGGCATCGTCGGTTATGCCGCTGGAGAAGACTGTCCCCCCAACGCCTTCCTCTGTTTCCCGAGGGAAGAAGTAGCAGTGGCGCTCGGGCTTACTGCTGCCCTGATTGGCGCACCCATTGGAGCGGCTTTAGGTCACCGCGACGTTTATGTAGTGGAGCATGAAGCAGATACAGGTACTAACTAATGCGCTCGGCAGGATCATTGTCTGAGACACTTAAGCGATTGTAATATACGGCAATCAGTACATTCAATAGAATTCTTAAATAGTTAGATGGAGGAAAGAGTCATGAAAAAACTAATACTTCTACTTTCGTTTATCACTACATCGTCAATTGCCCAAACCAACTTCTGGGAGCATACGAACGGACCACCGGATGGGAATGTAATATGTCTAGCTATCAACAATGGTGACATTTTTGCGGGAACCAGTGACACTAGCCGCGGCATTTTCCGTTCCACCGATAATGGTGACAACTGGAGCGAAATTAATACCGGCTTAACAAATAATGTTATTTTTGATCTTTCTGTAAACAGCAGCGGTGACATTTTTGCCGGAACTGGTGGGGGCGTGTTTCGCTCCACCGATAATGGTGACGACTGGAGCGAAATCAATAGCGGTTTAACAAATACTACTGTCTTTGCTTTGACCATTAATAACAGCGATGACATTTTTGCTGGCACTTTTAGCGGCAATGGCGGCGTGTTCCGCTCCAGCAACAATGGCAGCACATGGAGCCCAGTTGGTTTGATCGGTGTTTTTATCTATGGGCTTGCCAACAAAGGCTTCCAATTTTGGAGGCCTTTGTCGTTTTTTATTTCAGAAGATTTTTGTTGCAGATGCTAAAAAATTCTCTTATATTTTTTGAACGAGACTTCCTGCCAGACAGTTAAGGCTGACTTTTCCACTGATCGATGTGAGTCCACGATTTGAGCTGAATGCAAGATTATTGATAATTCGACCACCTAATTTAACTGTGAAAATGCCTATAAAGTATATTTTAACAATAGGTTATTGCTTGACCATTTAATTGTAATAAACGGCCAGTGGCGGGTTAATCTGATTAAACGTTGTATGGCAGCTTATTTATATAGTTGTACGGGCATAGCACGTGTATATGGATTCGATATTCGTACGATGGAAAGATGAATACGATAAAGAATATCACATTTGCACAGTTACAAACTTTGCATGAAGTAAGCCGAAAGATCAATTCCCAACTTAATCTCCAAAAACTTCTTGATGAGATAATGGATTTGGCTGTTGAACTTTTGAAGGCTGAAAAAGGGTTGATTCTATTCAAAAATTCCGCTAACGGAGAAATAGAAGTGCAAGTAGCTCGTGCAATAGATAAACAAGCCCTTAATAGCTTTATCGCAATGAGCCGTTCGATTATAGAAAAGGTAGCAAATGAATCAAAGGCTGTTTTTCTTGAAAGATTTCCCGGGCCTAAAAAGAAGAATGCTCCTAAGAGCTTTTACGAATTTGACATTATGTCTGTTTTGTGTGTACCACTCCAGAGTCGAGGGCAGCTTATCGGAGTCATCTATCTTGACACTACAAAACCTAACCACTTTTTTAAGAATGATGATCTTTTTTTTCTCGAAGCTTTTGCCAACCTTGCTGGTATTGCCGTAGAAAACGCGAAGAGTTACCAAGAAGTGGAAAAGCTAAATACGAATCTCGAAAAGCTCGTGGATGAGCGAACGCATGAACTTCAGCAGAAGCACGGGGAATTAAAAGATGCTTATCAGGATCTAAAAGCAACGCAGTTGCAATTGATCCGCTCGGAAAAAATGGCATCACTGGGAATGCTGGTAGCTGGAATTGCTCATGAAGTCAACACCCCTTTAGGTTCAATTTATAGCAATAACGATGTCTTCCTTCGATGCTTCAAAAAGCTAAGAGAGGATATCGAGACTCTCTTAGCTAATTCGTCAACAGATCCACAGCGCCCAGGAATGATTAAGGCTTTAGACACAGTGGGAAACCTCGCAGAAGTAAACAAAGAGGCATGTACCCGTATCATGGAAATTGTCAAAGGCCTGAAGAATTTCTCTCGTTTGGATGAGGAGGAATTCAAAGCTGTCAATATCCACGAGGGAATTGCCAGTACGCTTGAGATTATCCAGTATTTATGTGAAAACCGCATTGAGATAATCAAGGATTATGCAGACCTTCCCCCCCTGCGTTGTAAGGCAAGCCAAATAAACCAGGTATTTATGAATCTCTTGGTCAATGCCTGCCAGGCAATTGAAGGTGACGGGAAAATATTTATTCAAACCCAATTGACAGATGACACCATTGACGTGGCAATTAAAGATACAGGAGTGGGTATAGCCTCAGAAAATTTAGAAAAAGTATTTGACCCAGGCTATACAACCAAAGGGGTAGGAGTTGGCACGGGTCTTGGACTATCTATTGCATATAAAATTATTGAAGACCACGGTGGCAGCATCGAGGTTGAAAGTGAATTAGCAAAAGGAAGTACTTTTACAATAAAACTTCCGTTGAAGAATTAATATAATTATTGGAGCATCCAGGGTGTAAGTAAATGGTTGGCGAAACCGTATCGCACTACAAAATCTTAGATAAGCTCGGTGAAGGTGGCATGGGCGTCGTTTACAAAGCCCAAGACCTTAAGCTCGACCGGTTTGTAGCGTTAAAATTTCTCCCACTCCATCTCAGCGCAGAAGAGGTAGAAAAGCAGCGCTTCATTCACGAAGCCAAAGCGGCCTCAGCACTTGACCATCCCAACATCTGCAATATTCACGAAATCGACGAAATTTCGATAGAAGGTCGGGAGCAAATGTTCATTTGCATGGCCTATTATCAGGGAGAGACGCTTGAAAAGAAAATTGGGCGCGGGCCGTTTAAGATAGACGAGGCCATCGACATTGCCAGACAGATATCAGAAGGGTTGGCCAGGGCGCATGAAGCTGGTATCGTCCACCGCGATATCAAACCGGCAAATATCATGATGACAGATCGCGGTGAGGTTAAGATTTTGGACTTTGGTCTGGCCAAGCTGAGGGGGCGGACTAAGCTGACCAAGACGGGCACGACTCTGGGCACGCTAGCCTACATGTCTCCAGAGCAAGCAAAAGGGGAAGAGATGGATCATCGCAGTGACATTTTTTCTTTCGGCGCGGTTCTTTATGAGATGCTCACTGGCCTGCATGCTTTTAAAAGCGAGATTGAGGGGGCGGTGGTATACTCGATTTTGAATGAAGAACCCGAGCCGATGACGGGTTTGCGGACGGGTGTACCTATGGAGTTGGAACGACTCGTGAATAAGGCCTTGAACAAAAGCACGGAGGAACGTTACCAGCACATGGACGAGATGCGGGTCGATCTAAAGGCGGTCAGCTCAAAGGTCCGAAAAGATTCAGGGTACCTTCTTGAAAAGGTCGAGTCTCTTGCGGTCATGCCATTTAGCAATGCTTCTGGAAAGGAGGAGCTTGAATACTTAAGTGAAGGTATCACAGAAAGTTTGATTACCAACCTTTCTCAAATTTCTAATTTCAAAGTCATTTCAAGGACGTCTGTGTTTCATTATAAAGGCCGGCATATTGAGGTTCAAAAAATTGCTCGTGAACTAAAGGTAAATAAATTGTTATTGGGTTGGGTAAGTCGGCGGTCTGATGACGTTTCAATTGGAGTTGAATTGGTTGAGGGCAGCGATAATAGCCAGATTTGGGGAGAACAATATACCAGAAAATTTACCGATGTGGTTCAAATTCAGGAAGAAATTGTAAAAGATATTTCAACAAAACTTAAGCTAAAACTCACTAGAAAAGAAAAAAAACACCTATCCAAACAGCATAAAACTGGTAACGAAGCATATCAATTATTTCTAAAAGGACGTTATCATTGGAATAAGCGAGATCCCGACAGTTTCAAGCAAAGCATCTCTTTCTACAATCAAGCCATTGAAAAGGACCCTACCTATGCGTTAGCATATAGTGGCCTTTCAGATTCGTATGCCCTGATTGGAATCTACGGATATCTGCCAGCAAAGGATGTGTGGCCAAAAGCCAAGGCTGCCGCACTCAAAGCATTGGAGATCGATCCGGATATGGCAGAAGCCCACAACGCGCTGGGTGCCGTAGAATCGTCATACGAATGGAATTGGGCCAAGGCAGAAAAATCATTCCAACATTCAATTGCACTGAACCCTAATTACGCAACCGCCCATCAATGGTATGCAGGTCAACTGCGCATTCTTGGCCAATTTGAGGATGCACTAAGAGAAATTCACAAGGCTCAGGAAATTGATCCCTTACATTTGCAGATTAGCACGGATGTCGGCAGACTTCATTACTACGCTCGAGAGTACGATTTAGCCGTTCAGGAATATCGAAAAGTTCTTGAGTTAGATTCAAACTTTTACCCGGCACATCTCTGGCTGGGCCTCGCCTTACTAGAAAAACGTGATTTTGGTTTAGCCATTGAGTCTTTACAAACCGCGCTGGCTTTGTCGGGCAATTTTGCGGCCGTCGCCGCCGTTTTAGGATATGCCTTTGGAATCTCCGGCAAGAGAACGCAAGCGAAAAAGATTATGAAGGAGTTAAAAAGCAGAGCAAGAAACGAATATATTCAACCCGCGTATTTCGCTTGGGTGCACGTGAGCTTGAATGAATTGGATGCCGCATTTCAGTATTTTGATAAAGCTTTTGAAGAGCGATCCTGGTGGTTAGTTTACACGAAGATCTGGCCAGCTCCTGAACAAATGATTAGGGATGCCAGGTACACCAAGCTGTTGAAGAAAATAGGCTTGCCGGTGTGAATAGGACACGTTGGTTGCATAGCAAAAAGTGGTATTTATTTATTAGGAGTATTTATTTTTGCGCGATGGTTTTACGTATGGCGGCATAATATCATGACTGCTAGACAAACATTTGGTAGGTGAAGTTCACCATTATCAACGGATAGATCTTTGATCTTCTCCAACCGCTCCGTCCCCTTAGTGGGTAATTCGATCAGGTTTTTTTCTTACACTGTTCATCAATTTTGTTCATATTTTTCATACAGGTGTCTACTAAAATATACAACATGATACCGTCAAACCACTTTGGAATCGATGCGATAAAACTATGAAAATAATAAAAATAACCAAACCCTTCTTTTTTGTGGCATGACAATTGAGGTATTGCAATGCGAATTGAAAATGTGATTAGTTAAGGAAAACAATTATCTCAAAGACGGGACTGAACGAAGCGAAAGAACCTGAGAAATTAAATTGAATTACAACATCGCTTGTTATTGAGAAACTCGGAAGAACTCAGTTACTTGGAGGGTTAAAATGTCTTTCTTAGCCAAACAGCTCATTCGCCAAATTGGAAAGGCTGCTGCCAGGCGCTTTGAGGCGGCGACACATGACCCGGTCGGCACGCAACATCGCAAGTTGATTGAAATCCTCGAAAAGAACAGCGATACGGAGTACGGTAAAGAGCACAACTTTGGCTCCCTCAAGAATCTCAAGGATTACCAGAGGGCAGTGCCAGTCGTGAACTATAACGACATAATGGAGCGTATGGAAAGGATGGTCAGAGGCGAGAAAAACATCCTGACAGCCGAAGCTCCGGTGTTGTTTGCCCAGACTTCCGGTACAACGGGCAAGGCTAAGTACGTTCCGATCACACCGACCTGTCAGGGCCGCGATCATTCTGACCAGATGCGCACCTGGACCTACCACGCCATCAAAGCCCATCCTAATCTCCTGGACGGCAAGATCATCAGTATGGTTTCGCCAGCAGTCGAGGGCCATACTGAGGCTGGTATTCCGTATGGCTCGACCAGCGGTATGATTTACAAGAACATGCCAAGTGTGGTACGCAGGACTTATGCCATTCCGTACGACGTTTTCGAGGTCACAGACTATGAGGCCAAGTACTATTCGGTCATGCGCTTTGGCATCGGTTGTAATGTGACCTGGATCGGCACGGCGAACCCATCTTCCATCGTGAAGATGTCCGAAAAAGCAAATGAGTACGCAGAAGATCTGATTAAGGATATCGCCGACGGCACACTGAAGCAAAATCTCGACATCGACCCCGAAATCAGGGCAACCCTGGAACGGGAACTCAAGGCTGATCCCAAGCGGGCTCGCGAGCTCGAACAGATGCGAAGCCGCCGCGATGGCAAGCTGCTCCCTGCCGATTATTGGCCCAACCTGGCCCTCATCGGCTGCTGGAAGGGAGGCACGGTGGGCAGCTACCTGGAGCGCTTTCCAGACTGGTTTGATCCAGACACGAAAGGCATGCCGCCTATTCGAGATTGGGGTTATCTTTCGTCCGAAGCGCGGGGCAGCATCCCGCTCTCAGACGAAGGTGCCGGCGGCATTCTCACAGTTGCTACAAATGTCTACGAGTTTGTGCCGGAGGACGAAGTCGAAGAAAATCCTGACGACAGCAGGACCTGGAATTTTTTGGGCGTTGACGAGGTCGAGCAGGATAAGCAGTATTACATCTTCTTCACTACCACTGGCGGGCTTTACCGTTACGACATCAACGATGTGGTTGAGGTGGTCGACTTCTACAACAAGACGCCGGTGATCGTCTTCCGGCGCAAGGGCCGTGGAATGACCAACATCACTGGTGAGAAACTCAGTGTCAATCAAGTCATGTATGCTTTCGCC
>JADFPY010000228.1 GCA_022562085.1 candidate division KSB1 bacterium
GGAATGCTGTCATCCAGCATGGTTGTCACCACATCGACAAACGGCACCGCGGCCGCCGCTCCATAAAACAGCTCCGGAGCCATGTTGAGCACCGCACCGATCAACAGCCCACCGGCGCTGCCGCCGTAGCAAAACAACTTATCAGAGTTTGTATATTTTTCCTTAACCAAATGTTTCCCACAATCGATAAAATCGGTAAAGGTGTTTTTCTTTTTAAAGAGTTTACCGTCGTCATACCAATGACGACCCATTTCCTGCCCGCCACGAATATGGGCAAGCGCGTAAACAAAACCGCGGTCGAGCAAGCTCAACCTGGCTGCGCTAAACGTGGCGTCCCGACTGCTGCCATAAGAACCGTAGCCGTACAATAACAGCGGGTTACTGCCATCTTTTTTTACTCCCTTGCGATAGACGATTGAAATCGGAACTTTTGCGCCGTCATGTGCCGTTGCATAGAAACGCTCGGTTACATAATTCTCAGAGCTAAAGTCACCAAGCACCTCATCCTGTTTAAGCAGAACCTTCTTTTTACTTATCATGTCATAATCGTAAATCGAATTGGGTGTGGTCATCGATTGGTAGCCGTATCGCAGGGTGGTCGTGTTAAAATCAGGATTGGTACTGACATAAGCGAGATAAGCGGGCTCGCCAAAGTTGAGGTAGTGATCGTCCGAGCCATCCCAGGAGATGACGCGGATTTGCCGCAAACCATCTTTGCGTTCACCCACAACGAGATGATCGTTGAACATCTCAAAGTTTTGCAAGAACACATCATCGCGGTGGGCAATGACTTCCCGCCAATTCTCTTTGGCGGTTTTCGCAACCGGCGTTTTCATCAACCGGAAATTTTTTGCATTCAGGTTGGTGCGGATATAGAAATGGTCGCCATAATGATCGATGTTATATTCATGCTCTCTTTCCCGAGGCATGAAAATCGAAAATTCACCTTCAGGATTATGCGCATCAAGATAGCGGTACTCATTGCTTAAAGTTTGCGAAGAGCCAATCACGATATATTTTTTAGACTTGGTACGCGAGACATAGCAGCTGAAAGTGTCGTCCTTTTCTTCGTAAACAAGTTGGTCGGTAGCGGAATCCGTTCCCAAAGTATGTTTGTAAATTTGAAACGAACGCAATGTAGCAGGATCTTGCTTGGCATAAAAAAGCGTTTTATTATCATTGGCCCAGGCCATGTTGCCTGTCACAGCCGGAATCATGTCCGGTAATATCTCCCCCGTGGTCAGGTTTTTGAATTGCAGAGCATAAATCCGCCGGCCGACTGTATCGGCAGCAAACGCCAACAGGTCCTGATTCCAGCTTACCTTTCGGCCTCTGACTGCAAAATAATCATGACCCTCCGCCATTTTGTTGACGTTGAGCATGATCTCTTCAGTTCCTTCCAGTGAGCCTTTTTTGCGGCAGTAAAGCGGATATTCTTTGCCGGTTTCATAACGCGTGTAGTAGAAATAGTCCTCTAACTTGTAAGGGACGGAAGAATCGTCTTGTTTAATTCTGCCTTTGATTTCTTCAAAGAGTTCGTCCTGAAGGTCCTTTGTATGTGCCATTACGGCATCGGTGTAATCGTTTTCCGCGTTTAAGTAGTCAATGACTTCCGGGTTCTCGCGTTCTTTCAGCCAATAATAATTATCAGTCCGAACGTGGCCATGATTTTCGAGCTTTTTTGGTTTGACTTTGGCCATCGGGGGTTTAACATCAGAGCGTTTTTCTGCCGCCAAAACAGTGCATACAAATAGCAGCGAAAGGATGCTGAATAAAAGAATAGATGCCGGGAGTTTCATAGCTCATTCTCCTTTGATGAAAGTGAATTAAAAAAGTAAGCTTAAAAAAAGAGATATAAATATAGAAAAAATGCTGGTAATATGAAACAATTTTATTACGGAGAGAATATTTCCAAGGTTTCGTAAAACATCTTGGCGTGTTCTTCTAAATAACAGTCAACTATTTTTTGCTTGACTTATTCAGGTTAATTTATCATTTTGTTCACATCCTCAAGCACAAGTACGGTTTTTCCGGTCAGACGAAGGCTAACTTACCCAAAAAGACTCAACCAGAAAGAATTCAATATGTCCGAAACAGCAACCGGCGTTCTGCAACGCCTCAAGCAAGGCAGTGGTTTCTTACGCGATCCTGCGCGGTCCTTTCAGCCGGGACGCGGGGACGTTTGGGTCTCCACAAAGCTGATCCGTGAATACCGGCTGGTGGATGGCGCAGAAGTCAGTGGAACAACCCGCCGCACAGAAAAAGGAGAGCAGCTCGACGCGGTCGAGTCGGTCTGCGGATTGGCTCCCGAGCAGTTTCAGGCCCGCACCCGATTTGACCGGCTGGTGGCCATCGATCCTAATGAGCGAATTCGGCTCGGGGATGGCGGCAACGTATCCATGCGCATTATTGATCTCATTTCGCCTATCGGCAAAGGTACCCGCGGCATGATTGTAGCGCCGCCGAAAACCGGCAAAACCCGAATTCTGGAAGAGATCGCCAATGCCATTCATGCCAGCGAGCCGGGCACGCGCATTGTGGTTTTGCTGGTTGACGAACGCCCGGAGGAAGTCACCCATTTTCGCCGCAATGTAAAAGCTGAAGTGCTGGCCAGCTCCAACGATCAGAGTCTGCAATCACACGTCAACCTGGCCGAGCTGACCCTGGCCCACATCCGCTGTGAGCTGGAGTGCGGCCGTGAAATTATTGTACTGATGGATAGCATTACCCGGCTGGCGCGTGCATTTAATCTGCATGGGTCAGGTGCCAGGCGCACCATGTCCGGCGGCCTGGATGCAAGAGCGCTTGAGATTCCGCGAAAATTTTTTGGGATTGCACGCAATGTTGAGAATGGCGGCTCGGTAACCGTCATTGCCACCGCCCTCATCGAGACCGGCTCACGCATGGATGATTTAATTTTTGAAGAGTTTAAAGGCACGGGCAATAGCGAGATTGTTCTGGATCGTGCCTTGGCAGAAGCGAGAATCTTTCCCGCTATTAACTTACTGGCGAGCGGCACGCGTAAAGAAGAGCTGCTTTACCCTGAAGACGAAATGAAATGGCTGGCAGCTTTGCGGAGACGGCTGGCGAACACTGAACCCAAACAGGCCATGCTTGGTATGCTGAAGTTAATAGAATCAGCCTCTGACAACGATGAACTGTTGCACCAGAAAAAACCGGAGTGGTAAAAAAAGTAAGATTCAACTTCACTTTTTTTCCATTTCATTTTTTACTTTCCAGCTGCGTTTTTTTATGTACCCCAAGTTTAACGAGGCTGCACATAATAAAGAGAATCCCAAAGACCGCCACAATCGACGACCCGGCGGGAAAGTCAAACGTGTAGGAAAAATAGAGTCCGAAAAGGCTGACCAGGACGGAAAACGCCGGGGCAAGGATGGCCACAACCTTATCACTCTGAGTCACCAAAATGGCAGCAACCGGGGGAATCACCAGGTAAGAAAAGACCGGAATGACACCGCCGGCCCGAACCGCAAAAACTATCGCCAGGCCGATGGAAAGGTAGAAAAAGAAGTTCCAGAAGCGGAACTGAAAATCGGTTTGCGGGCGTCCTTTTCGGAAGGCTTCGGTCACTCTAAATATGCGTTTTGAAAAAATCAGGTGCAAGAGCCCGAGAATCACGAAGACTCCCCCCATGGTCATCAACTCGGCCGTAGGAATGGCCAGAATATTGCCAAATAAGACTTCCGAAATAGCCGATTCGCCGTGAGCCGTTTTCGAGATCAGCAGCACGGTCACGGCTGAGGCCAGGGCGTAGATAATCCCGATGATGGCTTCCTGCTTCAAACGTTTGTCGTGGATGCGAATCAATGAAAGCAGAAACGCCCCGGCCAGTGTAAAAGTAATCGAAATCGGCAGCAGGGCGCCGCCAATAAAGCTCGCAAAAGCCACGCCGAGAGAAGAAATTTGGCCCAGGGCCAGATCAACAAAAACGATACCTCTCCTGACCACATGGATACCCAAATACGCGAGTAGCAATCCCATTATGGTGCAAGCTAATAACGCCTGCACCATAAAAGGCAATTGAAACATTTCTAACATAGCGGTCTCCTAATTGCTCAAAGGTTTCGGTTCCACGCCGACTTTTTTGAAAGCTTCGATAAGTTTGTTGATGTTGGTGTCAAACAGTTTGAAGTAATCATCCACGCCCGGCTGACCGCCAACTTCGGGAGCCAATTCAACCAGAACAGCGCCGGTGTTTTTCGCCACCAACTCGGCGGATTTGGGCGGATAGTACGGTTCGATGATGATAATCCTGATATTCTTATTTTTCATTTCATTGATGACTTTTGCCATATATTTGGGCGATGGAGAAATGCCCGGTTTGGGTTCAATAAAACCGGCGATCTTAAACCCGAAATGCTGCTCAAAATAAGGCCAGCTATTGTGATAGGCATAAATCTCGGTGCCTCGATAAGGCGCCATCAATGCCTGCCAGCGTTGGTCGGCATCGTTTATTTTCTGTTCAAACGCCTCCAGGTTTTGCTTAAAATAGGTTTCATTTTCCGGTGCAATTTTGATGAGTCCTTCAAAAATATTTTGTGCGATTATCTTGCCATTCAAAGGGTCCAACCAGTAATGAGGATTGCCAAAAATATGAATGTCACCTTTTGCCCGCAGTTTTGACGGGTCTCCCCTGGGAACTTGCAATAGAGCCATACTTTTCGAGGCGTCTACAAATCCGTCACCGCCCCATAAGATTTTCTTGTTCCTGGCGCCCTCCAGAAGAGGAGGGACCCAACCGATTTCGAGGTCGAGGCCCACCTGAACGAAAAGGTCGGCTTTTTTTAACTTTATCATATAGCTCGGTTTGGCGTCGACAAAGTGCGGATCCTGGTACCCCTTTGCGATAGCAAAAACATCTACCTTATCGCCGCCGATCTGTTTGGCGATGTCAGCCAAATCGGGCAGTGAAGTCACCACTCTTATTTTCTTCGCAGCCTGGGTTGGAGCAATGGCTACAAAGATCACAAACATTTGAACAAGAAGTATCTTAAATAGATTTTTGCGGGTCATTTTTTTTCCTTTCACTGGTAGTCACATTCACAAATTCATTAACCTCTTTAACTTTCCCAGACTTTATCTAGACAGTGATTCCTCATTAACGTTCAAAAACTAATTGGCATTTTGTTTGTCCGGTATTGAACAGTCATTAAAGTCATTGCATGGTCATTTGGTCATTAAGAAATGACAATAAATGACTTAATGACAACTAATGACACTCAAAACCAAGCTTTGGTCATCCATGTCTGGTTTATTCCTATATGCATTATTCTTTAGGATCAAAGCACTAGTACGGATGGGCGCCATGAGCGCCAATGACAAAAAACAATTGGGCGAAAATTTGATTATCTATCTCAACATCGTCGCCACTTGTGTGTTTGTATTGAAGCCGCAGTGTTTCAAACTCGCTCGGCCAAAAGGTCAGGATACCCGAAATCGCCTTTTGATTCAAATCACCACTGTCTGGAAATTCCGCATAATCAAATCGGGCGCTTAGAAACAACCGCTGAGTTAATTGATACTGCAAAAATGTGAAGAAGCCAAAACTATTGACGTTATTTCCCGCCGCTTGCTCACGTTGACTGAATAGAAACTCAGATTGCACGGTAAATGAGCGATAGCGGTTATAGCGCACTGGTTTCCATCTGTAGGTAAGGTCAATCCCTTCAACAAATGAACGCTGCTTACCCGCCGGATCGTTTACGCCGGTGACACCGCTAAGTCCTAGCTCAAGAGTGGCATTCGGCGTCAAATCAAAAAAGTTTTTGAGGTGGAGCGAATAAAGAAAGTCATCGGAGTCACCGCCGTCAAAGCTGACTTCATTCTGTCCGTTGGTAATCTCAAAAGTCAGGTCAATTAAGTTGTCCCACGGGTTTGGCACCAGCCAGCTCAGGGAAAGCCCTGGCTCCACAAGCCCCTCATCGCCAAAATAATGATCAAAAATTAATGGAGAATCAATAAAGGGCCGCTCCGGCTGATGAATCCGGTTAAACTTACCAAAGTTTGTGCGAAAAAATCCCAGCTTGGCCTTAAGAAAAAAAGGCAAAGCTAAATAAGTAAGATAGGCCTCCTCTAACTCTACTGTCTCTTCAGGGGGCACGATGGCAATAAAGAAATCAGCGCTGGCAAAGGGGTCGATGATCATTCTGAAAGAAATCTCGGACTCAGCAAAGGTAAAGCCGTCACCATCCTTACCACCGTCCAGAATCTTATGTCCTAAAAAATTTCCGATGACACCGATGTTTGGGTTCATGTTTTGAAACAGGCCGAATTGTCTTCCTGACGATGTTCGCGAAGACTGAATCGGTTCGGCCGCTTCAGCAGGTTCCGTGCCCAATTCTGCAGACAGTTGCTTTTCCAGTTCAACATCAGCCGGCGTTTTTGCACTACTATCCGATTTGGAAGATATTTCCGTTTCGCCTGAGCCTAAGTGTTTTTTTAGCGCCGAAACTGTCTTTTCAAGTTCAGCAACTTGCTCTTTGAGTTTTTTTATCTCTTCTTTTGATTTCTGGCTTTCCTGCTGCCCAAAAACAAAACTTTGAATAAATATTAGAACTAAGAAAATTATAAGTTTTGGAAAAAGTTTCGGGATTAACATTCTACAGCTCCCTTTTATTAAGTTCAAACCTCGAAAATAAATCATAACCTTTAGTGCAAAGCATTACACCAAGAAGTTACTTCCGAAGTTGTGCGTGAATTAAGCTTAGGAGATGGCTTGAGGTGGAGCGCGAGTATTAAAAAGCGAACCGGTTTGGCTTGGTAGAACCAATTCCTCGATAGCTCCAGGGTTTTGGCTTGTATCGAGGCTTTGTGATGGTTGAAAGCCGGGGTTTAAGACGACCGGGGTTTTAGAATAAACACAGGAAAAACAAACGTTGCTGCCATTTTGAATTGAATTTTTCTCGTCTGAGTAAATTTCACACTCACATTCGTGTAGTATTAGAAGTGAGGTTTGGGAATAGGTGTGCTGGTGGGCAAATTCAACACTAAAGCTGAGGACAAAGAAAACACATGCTAAAAAAACTGCGGTATTTTTTCTCCATTTACCATTCATATGCTCATTCTCTGTTTTCTAAATGCGTCAGAAATGTAAAAATTGCTATACTGAAAAGCAAGAAAAAACGAGAATCTGGAAAATCCATTTTCTTTAAGTTTAACAAAATAACTTAAAGAGTAACATTTCTCACTTGCGTATCTATCATCTAAACAATGACTTAGATGTTATTCTGAGCACAAGGCGCACAGTTTTTTATTTTCTGCAACAAATCATCTGTGCGAAGAATCTGCTACGCCTCCGAAGATTCTTCGCGCCAAACACGGTTGCGTAAGGGCACACATTCATCACTTCGCGC
>JADFPY010000229.1 GCA_022562085.1 candidate division KSB1 bacterium
GCAAAAGCAGAACCGTTAATGGGCGCGTCTGATTCCGGAATGCCCTCACGCCAATCATCCGGGCCCTGTGCTGGATTCTTCAAATCGACCGCGACGATGCGTTTGTTTGGCGCCTGCCAGTTTGTCTCCAAAAATAGTTGATCGCCGGCGATCTGTCCAAAGGTTCGCGCATCAATTTCTTTCTGAATGGCTACGATGGGACCATCCTCCGCTACGTTTTTGAGATAAACTTCTGTTTTCCCGGCAGAGCCGTGTAGCACGTGGATCACCAGGTGGCGGCCGTCATCCGAAAGCCCTGCAAAAATAATTTTGCCCGGATCATAGCCATCGCCAAAGAACTTCTTGTCCTCTGCAGGATCGGTTCCCATTTTGTGAAAATAAAGGCGCGATCCTTCCTTGCCGTGCAGCGTGTAATACATCCCGCTGTTGTCGGGAGTTAAAGCCGCGCCGAAGTAGCGGGCTTTGGGAAATTTATCGGGAAGTTCGGTGCGTTTGTCAACATCCAAAAACCGGAGCTGCACTTCGTCTTCGCCGCCCTCGCGCACACCATAAATCAAAATCTTGCCATCCTTCGAAACGCCCCGAATGTGAACGCTCGTTCTCAAATCATCGCTCATACCATGAGGATCGATCAAAAGCTGATCTTCTCCACCGAGTCCTTCTCTCATATAAATTATGCGAAGGTCCTGATCGGCTGCCCGCTTAGTAAAAAAGTAACGCCCGTTGCGGGCAATGGGTATGCTGATAACATCGATTTTCATCAACTCGGTGAGGCGCTTCTTAAGTTTGTCGCGGCCGGGAAAATCTCCAATAAGGGATTGCGTGTATTTATTCTGCGCATCGATCCAAGTTCGGGTTTCGGAGCTTTGTTGATCCTCGAGCCAGCGATAGGGGTCGACAATTTCAACCCCATGCAGCGTTTCTTTGACATTATCCCGGCGCGTTCCCGGTGGAGTTTTTTTATCCCCGCCATACGCCCAAAGCAAAGAGCCGCTGAGCAAAAATAACAACGACCAGCTTTTTAGCTGGAATTTAAGATTGGATTGAGTTAGGATTTTTCGCATTTTATATTCCTCCAGATTTTGTCGTTGGATTACCAAATTATTCAATGGAATATCAAAAATCAGGTTTAAATCAAGTGTTTGGGGTATTTAAGTATCGGGTGTTTAAGTTGAACTTTCTGAAGACTTGAACACTATAAAGCTTTTTAGAACAGCCTTTCAGATAAACTTACCTCCATTTTTTCCTACGCAATTTTCTCACCAAAGGGTAAAAGAGCATCAGAGAGCTTTAAAATATCTTCAGAAGTCATTTTTTTTGATGAAGGTATAAGTCGCAATAATAGAAATTCTTCTTTCCCACAAACTTTTTGATTTAGCCAGTTGATAAAGCCGCTTCCTGTCCCGCTCAAATAAATATCCCCCAACGATTTGATGGGCAGAGCTGTCAATCAGATCCCAATTGTTGATAGTATCGGTGTGACCTAAATATGCGTCATAGATATTCTTCCTCTCTTTATCACTTCCTTTTTTAAAAAGGGCCACCAACATAAACAAAGCCAGGAGACGTTCATTCGTGGTACTTCGATTTCAGTAATTCGAGAATTTGCCTGAGCGCCAACCCTCGAAATTTTCTTGCAACTTTGCGCGTTACCGGCACCCGAATTCCGAGAAATATGTCGCCTTCACCGTATTCTCCAGGGCCGGTTTTAATCACTGA
Organism: candidate division KSB1 bacterium; assembly: GCA_022562085.1. Lineage (NCBI taxonomy): Bacteria > Pseudomonadati > Candidatus Zhuqueibacterota bacterium. The sequence goes on from JADFPY010000229.1 coordinate 1,720, forward strand.
TTTTCACCGACTACACAAAAAACTAATACTCGTTAAATTTATCATCTTCTTTTGGCAATTTTATCTCCTGCTTAACCAGATCCTTCCAAACAGACATAATCATGGAATCTGCCTTAGCAGCCTTTAGTCGGTCTATAACCGGGCCAGTGTCGCTTTTGAGTTCAGGGAATCTCAGCAACAACATCATCAAATCCCGCCAGTCCGTCCCGGATTTCGGCTGGCCACGTCTCTTATGGTAAGCTATCACTTTGCGAGCGATTAGCTCTTCCGGCGCGGCCACGAGTACTTTGGCAATCCTCTTTGACAAAGGCAACATTTCGACAGATTGCAAGTCAACCAAATGACGGCTGCCGTTTTTTTGTATTTGAAAAAGACGATAGCCGCGACCTTTACCAACTCGCCGCACCCGCACCGCAATGTGGAACCGATCTTTAAGGTAGTCTTTTAATTCCTGTGCCAGCTCATCGGCACGAACCGAAAGGAGGTCTAAGTCTTGAGTCATGCGCGGCTCTTTTACATACGCATTTACCGCCTGTGCTCCAAACATGACGGCATCATCGCGCCCACGCAAAAATTCCAACAACGCATTTTGAATTTTGGCCAGTGGTAATGTCTCACGCATCATAAACTCCTGAAATGTTAAGGCACCTGCATTGAACATTTACAACTCCATTTCAGCTAATGAATTATTTTTAATGTAACAACTTCTAAGCTTAAAAAACAATAAAAAATTAAGATGCTAAACGTGTTTAAATCTCACCTTTAAGATATCTCTGCCGCTTTCTTTCCTCAAATTTCTCAATCGCGTACCGGAGCATGGTGCGCGGCATTTTCTTGTCATGCTTCCGCAGGTCAAGTAGTTCGGGTTAGTGCAAGCGTAACCGACAAAATAACTTAATCAGCCGGCTCGGAGCCGGGGTTCCATATTGCTCGAAAATAATAGCTGAGTAACAAAAAGAGTGCACCGAAGCCTAAAAATAATAGGATACGCCAGATAGTCTCGAGCTCCGCAAGATCAACTAAGAATAGTTTCCCCACAACTACGACCAGAGTTCCCATAGCGACGGTTCGAAGCTCGCTGTAATCATATCGGAGCCCCACAACAAGCAGGATGATGGTATAAATTCCCCAGAAGATTGTTACATAACCTTGGCCGTTAGGTAGTGAAGACAGCTCTCTAAGGAGCCATCCCAGGAAAGCGATATGGGCCAGAAATCTGTATACCTTTTTTTCTTGAGCTGATTTAAATAATATTGAAACCGCTGATGCAACGCCAATTATCCAGAAGTCGGTTACTGCGCGTGCATTTAATATGGCTGTTATTCCAGTGGTCTGCTCATCAAGTAGACGAAAAACAAGCCAGAGGCCCAGAAATCCGAATAGCAGATGGGCTGTTACAGCAGCCCCTTTATCTGACAATCTGTAGGCAATCAAGTGCAACACACCGGCTTCACTCGCCAGGGCGAATATAAGAGTATCTCCTTCCAGTAGCAGGCAAATTGCTATGGTTAAAAACAGAATGCCTACAAAAGCATGAGTATAAGCAAAATCTTTAAGAGTATTCAAACGGAAGAAGAGCCACGAAACCAACCCGTAAACAACCGCACTTGCCATCGCAATCCATCCCCAGGTTGAATTGCTTAATGACCATACTGCCGTAGACAGTGTCAAAGTGATAAGCGGGGTCAATACCGTTAGTAAATGCACATGATTATTCAGATACTTTTCTAAGAACTTTCTGTCTTTCGACAAGAAGAATTTGCCACCGAAATTTACCGAAAAAGGTGGCCATTGCTCAGGATTCTTCCTGGCAAAAAATTCACGTATGACCGGCACCAGCCAGAACACCAACCAGCCAAAAACCATTCCCAGCTGCAAAGCCCAACGATCACCAAGAGCTTCCTGGAAATCAGATGGCAGGCCTTCGAACAAACCAATCAGGAAGACCAGCCAAATTCCGACAAAGCTTGACCAAAGAAGCGAAAGCCAACCCTTGTAAAAATAAATTGCGCTAATTCCTCCAAGTAAGACACATGTGTATCCAACGAGAGCTGGCAAACTGCCGAAACCGGTATAAAGCAAAAACGGCGTCCCGAGCCCACCTAAAGTGCCGATAAGAGATAGGATCGCTTCATCCTGTCGAAGTGAGAACACAAATGATACAACCGTAACGGCTGCCATAAAAGCAAATGCGATTGGATGGGAAACAAGGGCGTAAAGTTGAAAAGCTGCGAAGCCGGTTATATAAAATGTAGCAATTCCACCGCCAAGAAGTACCCGGCTAAAATGCTTCCGATTAGCATAAATACGTGTGCCCAAAAGGAGTAGTACAATCCCAAGCGCCAGGCCAAACCCTACACGAACCATTGGGGTTAGCCACCCCTGGTCAATGGAGTACTTGAACAAAAATGCCACTCCAAACAGAAGCAAACCGATGCCAATTTTATTGAGCCAATATTCGTTTTTACGAATTTTATCAGCTGGTTCCGAGGATTCCCTGCTTTTGAGGGGCTTTGATGAAACCTGGTTTACCTTGCTCGGAGCGGAGGCTGCCTGAGCACGATTTGGGTCTACCAATGGAGAGATGTTTTCAGTGGTTTTCTCTGCAACATTACGTTTTTCAATGCTTGCTTCTTTGTGGATTTGTTTGAGCGCGCTTTGAAGCTCCGCTACGACTTTCTCCAACTGTTCGATACGCTTCTGCCAAGATTTTTCATTTTCAAATCTTTCCATGCAGATAACCCTTCCTCTTTTTTTCCTCAAATTTTTCAATGGCATACCGCAGCATCGTGCGCGGCATCTTTTTATAATGTTTCCGCAAGAACCTTTCCTCTACTTCGATGTCCTTTTTACCAACCTCTCTAAGCATCCAGCCAACTGCCTTATGCATTAAATCCTCTTCATCTGTCAGCAGAATCGCAGAGAGATTTAAAGTATCTTCAAAATCATCGCGCTTGATGAAAGTATAAGTTGCAATCATGGAAATTCTTCTTTCCCACAAACTTTTTGATTTAGCCAGTTGATAAAGCGGCTTCCTATCCCGCTCAAATAAATATCCCCCAACGATTTGATGCGCCGAGCCATCAACGAGATCCCAATTGTTGATATATTTCGTATGGCTTAAGTATGCCTCGTAAATCTTCTTTTGTTCTTTGTCTGTTTCTTTTTTGAATCGATTCACCAGCATAATTAAAGCCAACAAACGTTCTTCATGATACTTCGACTTCAGTAATTTCAGAACTTCATCAACCGGCAACTCTTTAAATTTCCGCGCTACCTTTTTTGTAACCGGCACCCGGATGCCCAGGAACAGGTCCCCCTCGCCGTATTCGCCAGGACCGGTTTTAAAAAATCGCAGTGAGTGCTCAGCAATCTTAGGATTGCTCAATTCCTGCATCTGCGCCTTGACATCTTTGAGGGAAACGCTCATTGTGTGCAATACAACTTTTCGAAAAGTTACTATTTGATTTTTATCACCATAAATGTCACGTCATCCTGCTGAGCACGTCCGTTCGCCCAGACCTCTCCTGCTTTTTTCAGATGTTCTATTATTTCTTCAGGTGAGTGAGCGCCGGTTTCTTCAAAAAGCACTTTCACCTGCTCCTCACCCAGCATTTCGTCCTGCGGATTAAACATCTCCTCCAGGCCGTCACTCATGAAAAGAACCGTATCGCCTGCACTCAAATGAAGTTTTTTGTCTTTGTAGGGAAAATTGCCAAAACCTCCCAGCGGCATTCCTTTTAGCGCGACTTCTTCAACCCGGCCAGTGGACGAACGATAGATCAGCGTAAAGGGCATGCCTGCCGCTGCAACCTGCATGTGATGATCCTTAAACTTTGCTATGGTCAACGCCATGAACATCTTTTTCAGGCCCATCGCCTTGATGACCTTGGTACCTTTTTTCAAGAATTCAATTGGCTCAGGCTCATCTGCAACGGCATTGAACAGGCTTTTGGTGGCCGCGACCATGGTGCCTGCCTGCATACCGTGCCCGGTCGCATCGCCAATTGCTACGGTCAAAGTGCCATTATCAGCAAGGTGAAAATCGTAATAATCACCGCCGACTTCTGTTGCGGTTTTCATAAAGACACCAATTTCGAGATGCGGATGCTGGGGTAGCTCTTTTGGCAGCATGGAGAGTTGGAGCTGGCGGGCCTGTTCGAGTTCTTTGGTTTTACGGGTGTTTTCATCGTTGGTCTGTGCAAAATTCCGAGCCAGATATATAGACATGAATATCAAAAGGCCAAAAATCCCAGTGAATAATAGTTCATCCGTAAAACTATTCGATCCCCCAAGAGCTAAAACCACCATTATATATCCCAATGACAAGATAAAAATCAGAAACCCTAAGCCAAGAATCCAAATTCCCGGGCGTTTTTTAAGCATCGCTATTACGATTACTCGAATCATTTCTGCAAATCCAATTAAGGTAAACACGAAAAGATAAACAGGAATTTCAAATGGCGGGTATACCCAATAATAAACTGCCACGCCTAAACCAGCAGCGAGTAAAATAAAAAATTGTTTTGGTAATTTTGGATAAAATAAAGAGTACAAGCAGCGGACACCAAACACTGCCATTACGTTTATTGCCAGACCTAACATTCTAGCAGAAAAACCTGTTTGTTGTAAGCTTGATAATAAATTTGATTGAACATAAAAGAATGCCATGGTTGCAATACCCCCTGTAAAGATTGAAAAGTAAAGATTTTCTTTAAATCGTGGATAAAACAAAAATAGCATCAAAAACTGAAGAGTAAGAAAAGCAGGCGCAATACTCCAAATCATTTGGAAAATAGTTGCTTTTCGAACAGAAGCTGTGTGGGTTTCAACTGTTTGATTTAAATCTCCAATATTCAGCCGGAATCCTATTGGCTGATCCCATTTTTTGAAATGTTCTGCGGAATAGTTGGAATAGCGTACCGCAAGCAGATGATTCGCTCCAGGTCCAAATGAAATCACTTTTGGGTTTTGTTCCATGTAGGTTTTTTCTTCGGTTTTTTTTGTTGCAACTGTACCAAATTGATAGATCATTTTTCCATCGAGGAAAATCTCAGATGCTCCGGCATGAAATCTTACTATAAGAGCCAGCGGAGTATTCCAGAGCGTAGAATCTATTTCCAGGTGCATCCTGAACCAACCGATGCCGTCCCATCCGCTTTTTGGAAGCCTGTTTTGGCTTAACAAGGTATCGAATGTTTCCCAAGAACGGTCATCAAAATCCGGATCAGACCATTCAAGGCTATCGCCGGGATGATATTTCCAAAGTCTCCACAGCGAAATATTATATTCTAAACCGCCTGCCCAAATCATTATTTTTGGCAGGACGGCAGTACTATCAGATTTTTCCGGGATGTCTCGTAAAGCGAAACCCCAGGGACCGGATTTCTGGGTAATTTTAAGAAGGCAAGTATTACCCCCAGCCTCTAATCTTGTATCGAAAACATCTTCATTATTGCTTAAAGTTCTCGCGGTTAAAGAGCTAAATACTTGTTGGCTATTTATCCATACAACAGCGCCATCATCATGTTTAAACTCAAATGATACTTCACCCGGGACCTCTTTATTTAGAACACAGAAGGCATAAATTGTGGCATTAAGTTGAGTTCCAAAAGCATCGCTTAGATCGACAATGCCGCTCCCTTTTGTGCGG
>JADFPY010000230.1 GCA_022562085.1 candidate division KSB1 bacterium
AAAGCCACGAGTTTGTAAACCCCGCCCAGCGCTGAATCGCCGGCAGAAGTAATAAGCCGGGTGCCCACGCCGTACGCAAGACGTTTGATCAGACGGTCCGGGTCGATGCCGTTTCGCGGACCTTCCTGCTCAATCTGGGTCGTAATTTGCCAGATGTTCAATTCATCCAATTCGTTGGATAAGACAATCGTTGTTTCAGGAAATCCGGCGGCATCGAGCATCTTCGCGGCTTCAATGCTCAAGTAAGCAAAGTCACCCGAATCGAGCCGAATCCCCACAGGTTGATGCCCCTTTTTCCGCAATTCTTCAAAAACTTTGATGGCATTAGGAATGCCGCTGCCCAAGGTATTGATGGTATCGACCAGCAGCAGACATTCATCCGGGTAAAGATCCGCGTAAGCCCGAAAGGCGTCGAGTTCCGTCATACCCAAAGTCAGGAAAGTTTGCACCATGCTGTGAGCGTGGGTGCCTTTTGGCGGGAAACCCAGCACATGTGAAATTCCGACATTGGAGGTAAAATCGGCACCGCCGATCAATGCTGCGCGGGTCCCGGCAAGCACGCCTCTGTCATGTCCGCGCCGGGCTCCGAATTCCAGCAGAAGCTGACCGTGGCTCACTTCGCGGATTCGAGCCGCTTTGGTGGCGACCAAAGTCTGGTAGTTGAGTTGATTGAGCAGGGCGGTCTCAAGAATTTGGGCCATGGCCAGCGGCCCCTGCACTACTGCCAGCGGCACATTCGGATGGACCACGCGTCCTTCGGGAATGGCCCGCAGTGATATTGCTTGATAATTCCCATTCTTCTCGAGCCAATTGAGGAAATCTCGATCGAATACCGGCTTTCCTGTGCGTCCCCGCTGGGCACTCAGGTAATCGAGATCCTCCTTGCGAAATCTGACATTCCGCATCCAATCGGTTAACCATTCAAGCCCGGCCATGATGCAGTAACCCGCTTTGTGGACGCCGTAATCCGGGTAATCGCGGAAGAAAAAATCAAACTGCGCAGGTTTCTCGTGCACACCCATGCGGTAGTAAAGCTGGGCCATAGTGAGCTGGTACTGATCGGTGAAGAGAATGCCTTCGGCGGTGAATTTGTCTGCTTTATTCATTGATATAAGAGTTTCTACTCGTAAAAAGATTGCCACGCCGCCTTCGGCGGCTCGCAATGACAAAAGGTGGCTATTTCAAATCTTTCAAAACTTCGCGAGCAGCGTTATAACCGGGGGCGCCGGTCACGCCGCCGCCGGGATGCGTCCCGGCCCCGCAAAGATATAAATTCTCAACCGGCGTTCGGTAGCGGCCCCAGCCGGGTACCGGCCGCATGAACAGAAGTTGATCCAGTCCCATTTGGCCGTGGAAAATGCTGCCCTCGGTCAGGCCGTAATCGCGCTCCAGGTCTAAAGGCGTTAAAAGATGTTGGTGTAAAATGAGTTTCTGGAAATTCGATGTGTATTTGGAAATTGTTTTGATGATCACCTCCGCCAACTTCTCACGCTGCTCATCCCAATCGCCGGATTTGAGATTGTAAGGTGCGTATTGCATGGTGACGGACATCACGTGCTGGCCCTGCGGGGCGAGCGTTGAATCGAGCACGGAAGGAATGACGATATCCAAATAAGGTTGTTTCGAGAAGGTTCCGTATTTAGCATCATCGTAGGCGCGCTCCAAATACTCGAGACTCGGGCAAATGATGATGTGGCCGCCAAGTTGGCTTTCAGGGTTGGAAACTCCTTTGAATTTTGGCAGACCGCTGAGGGCTAAATTCATTTTAGCCGTGGTGCCGCGAAAGCGAATATTTTTAACCATTCGATTGAATTGCGGTCCGAGGTTCGGCGCTCCCACCAAACCAAAAAAAGTGCTCCGGGGATCTGCATTTGAAATAATTGCTTGCGCTGAAAATTCCTCGCCATTTGCAAGGACGACACTTTTAGCTTGATATTCATTTATGACAATTTGCTTGACTTCAACCCCGGTTCTAATTTCAGCGCCATGCTCCCGTGCCGTTTCCGCTAAAGCCTTCGACAACTGACCCATTCCACCACGCACGAATTTGCTCGCTCTAAATCCGCCGGAGGAACCGATGGTATGATAAAGCATCATGAAAGTCGTACCCGAAGCCATCGGGCCTTGCATGCTGCCAGTCACCCCAGACGCACCGAGAACACCTTTCAAAATCTCGCTTTCAAACCATTCGTCTAAGAATTGCCTGACTGACATGGGAAGCGCTCTCATAAAAGCCATCATGTCCTTCTTACCGAGACGCTTAAGCTGTAACCCCGATTTGAGCCAGGGCAATAAGTCATTTAAGTTTATGGATTTTACATGGGGCGGAGTTGAAGTTCGGATCCCGGCTAAAACTCTTGTCAACCGTTCGACGTGCTGGCAAAATTGTGGAAATTTAACCGCATCTGTTTTTGAGAAATGCGCAATTTCTTCCTGACTCTTTTTTATATCCCGCCAGAGGGTAAGGGCCGGGCCGTCCGGTTGGAGTGTGCATACGGCTGCCGGACTTTCGATAAATTCCAGCCCGGATCGCTGCAGTTTAAGTTTCTTGCCAATTTCGGGGAGAAATAACCCTGCATCATGGGCGCCGGTATTGAATTTGAATCCCGGAAAAATTTCTTCGGTTGCTGCTGCACCGCCAAGAACCTCGCGGCCTTCCAGAACCAAAATCTTTTTACCGGCCTTTGCCAGAAATGCTGCAGTCACGAGTCCGTTGTGGCCGGCTCCGATTATGATTGCGTCGTAGTTATAGGGCATTTTATTAACCATTTATAGTATTACTTGTGACTTTTGCATTTTTTTGCAAGAAAATAGTTAAATGACCCCGATACTTCGGGGAATGACAATACCCGTCATTAAGTCATTAGGTCATTTGTCCCGAAGCGTCGGGACGTCATTTTAGACAGCGGCAAAAATTCACCTCTGTCAATGACAGCGAAGCGTTAATGACTGCTAATAAGAGCACCATGGTTTGGACCACGACAAAGCAGGTCATTTAAACATTTGCGGCTTCGCCGCGTTAGAATTTTATCCTTTCTTTTGTGCCACAAAAATCATCTCACCGCTTTTGTAATCATAGGGCCGTTTGTCGAAATGCCCAAAGACCTCCTTAATTTGGAAGCCATTTTTTTCAAGAAGCGCCTGCATTTCATATCTGAAAATATAGCGGAGGGTGAAAGGCATGATTTTGCGATTGGCAAGGTCTTTATCACCCACCTCCTCGTAATGCCGCTCCACATGCAGAAGCTGTTTAGCATGCTCATAAGTGACTTTATCTGTGAGACTAAACTTTTGCCCGGTTTCGCAGTTGACTTTCTGATCAAATCGAATAGTAGTTGTTTTTTTTGCAAGCAATTCATGGGAAGGAGCAAAGATATCAATTATCAAATATCCGTCTTTTTCAAGGTGTCTGTTGATTTGGCTCAGCGCTCTATTCTGGTCGTCTGCGGTCAGCATGTGCAGAAAAGCCCTGAACGGGACAATACATAATTTGAAAAAATGATCGATCTGAAAATTTCTCATGTCCTGCTGGCTCAATCGGATCTTCTGCTTGATTTCCGGGCAGAGATTTTGCACTTTTACCCGGGCCGCAGTAAGCATCTTTTCGGAACTATCAATGCCCCAAATTTCAATGCCGGTTTCAGCGATTGAGAATAAAATTCTGCCCGTGCCGCAGCCGCACTCCAAAACCGGGCCGCCAAACTGCCGCACAAAGTCAAGATACATCATCAAATCGTCATGGCGGTCTGAGTACATGACGTCGTAAAAGGGGGCGATTTCATCAAATTCTTGCATAGCTATTAATGGCAGACGTTAGAAGTGAAACGTGAAACGGTCAAGTAGCAGAACTCACCAAAGTTCTCGGCCTACCAAACCAAAAGTGTGACCACTTCGGCTACATAACTCGGAAACGTTTGACATCTCACGTCTGCCGTTTCACGTCCAAATCTTTTGCTTGCATTTTTTCGGAAACTTCCTAATTTGTCAATTGCTTAAAAAAAACTTAACCACGAATGAACACTAATATAAAAAAATCGTCCATTCACGGTCTAAAAACGAACATCAAAAGTTAAATTTACAAAAGTTAGCTTAATAAATCAAATTCATTTTAGAGAGAATTCAAATTGCAAGAGCCTGATTTTTATAAACTCATCGCCGAAGAAATCAAACTAAGCCCGGAGCAGGTCCGGCATACTTCCGAACTGCTCGACTCGGGTAACACCGTGCCGTTTATCGCCCGTTATCGGAAAGAAGGTACCGGCGGTCTCGACGAGAACATGATTCGGCACATCGAGGACAGGCTGCGCTATTTGCGCACATTGCAGGAACGAAAAGAGACCGTGCTGGAATCGATTGAAAAGCAAGGCAAACTAACGCCGGAGCTTAAAGAAAAGATTTCAAAGGCCACTAAACTTCAGGAGGTTGAGGACCTTTACCTGCCCTATCGTCCTAAAAAACGTACCCGCGCTACGATCGCGAAAGAAAAAGGACTCGAGCCTCTCGCCGAGCTTATGCTGGCCCAGGAATTGCAGGACGGCACTCTGGAAGAAATCGCTGCGCCATTTTTAGATGCAGACAAAGAAGTGAAAACCACCGAAGATGCGCTTGCCGGCGCCAGAGATATCGTTGCCGAAGTCGTCTCCGAGAATGCGGAGGTGCGCAAGGAAATTCGCAAATTTACCTTCCGCACCGGCCTGGTTCATTCTAAAGCAAAGAAAAAACAAGACCTTGCGGTTTACGAAATGTATGCCGATTACAGCGAGCTGGCCAAATATATTCTGCCGCACAGAATTCTGGCAATGAACCGCGGCGAGCGCGAAGGGTTTTTGCGGGTCAGTATCGAAGTGGAAGTGGAGCAAGCGCAGCAGATGCTCAATCGCCGCTTTTTAAAAAATCAAAAATCGATCTTTACCGAACAGGTAGAGATGGCGCTCGCTGACAGCTATCAGCGCTTGCTCGCGCCGGCAATTGAACGAGATATTCGCAACGATATCACGGATAAGGCCGATGAACATGCGATTAAAGTGTTTGCGGAAAATGTCAGGAACCTGATTTTGGCCGCGCCGATTCGCAACCAAATTATCATGGGCATCGACCCCGGCTTTCGCAGCGGCTGTAAAGTGGCCGTCATCGACGAGACCGGGAAATTGCTGGAAGGAATTGCCATTTACCCGCATCCACCCCAGAAGCGCTGGGATTTTTCAAAAGTCCAGCTGAAAGAACTTATTGAGAAACACAATGTAGATGTGATCGCGATTGGCAACGGCACGGCCTCACGGGAGACCGAACAGTTGGCAGCAGAAATCATCAGCGAAATGGAGGGGGAGCTGTTTTATGTGATTGTCAGCGAGGCCGGCGCCTCTGTTTACTCGGCCTCGGAAGTGGCCGGGGAGGAGTTCCCGGATTTACCGGCCGAAATGCGCGGCAATATTTCGATCGCCCGCCGACTGCTCGATCCGCTTTCCGAGCTGGTGAAAATCGACCCAAAGTCGATCGGGGTTGGACTTTATCAGCACGATGTGAATCAAAACCGTCTGGCCGAGTCTCTGGATCGAGTGGTGGAATCCGCGGTCAATTACGTTGGCGTGAATTTGAACACAGCCTCGAAATCTCTGCTGAGATATGTCGCCGGCATCAACAACCGCACTGCTGAAAACATCGTTAAGTACCGCGAAGAAAAGGGACGAATTCAATCCCGGCAGGAGTTAACCAAAATCAAAGGGTTGGGTGAAATGGCCTTTACTCAGGCGGCTGGGTTTCTGAGAATCCCGGACGCCGACATATTTTTTGATTCCACTGCTGTGCACCCGGAATCCTACCAGGCAGCTGAAAATTTGTTAAAACGATTCAGCTTAAAAGAAACCGAGGTAAAAGCAAACGGCCAGGTTCTCAAGCAAAGTATTCAAAATGCAAATGCAAATTTAGTTGATTTGGCAAACGATTGCGGCGTTGGTCTCCCGACCCTCGAAGACATCATTGCCAGTCTGGAAAAACCCAACCGCGACCCGCGCGACGACAGGCCCAAACCTATCCTGCGCAGCGACGTTTTAAAAATGGACGATTTAAAAGAAGGCATGGTTTTGAAAGGCACGGTCAGAAACGTGGTTGACTTCGGTGCGTTTGTCGATATTGGTCTCAAGACCGACGGCCTGGTGCACAAAAGCCAGATGGCAAACAAGTTCGTGAAGAATCCAATGGAAATCGTTGCCGTCGGCGATGTCATCGATGTAAAGGTTCTGACCGTAGATGCAGAAAAGGGGCGGATTGGCTTGAGTATGGTGGTGTGATTGTCTGCCATCGCAGATCACCGGATTCACCGAGGCTCGACGAAAGACCTAGCAGCCAGCCACAGACGTCATTTCGACCAACGGGAGAAATCTCGTTAATCTCGTCTCGTGTGTTTTTTTAGGAAGACATTAAAAAGATTTCTCGCTGGCGCTCGAAATGACTTATTAGGGTCGTTGACTTCGGTGCGTTTGTGGATATTGGGCTGAAGACAGACGGCCTGGTGCACAAAAGCCAGATGTCAAACAAGTTCGTGAAGAATCCAATGGAAATCGTTGCCGTCGGCGATGTCATCGATGTGAAAGTCCTTAACGTGGATGCAGAAAAGGGGCGGATTGGCTTGAGTATGGTGGTGTGATCATTGTAAACTTTCAAAGGCGAAACAAGCGATTTTGTCATGCCCGCGCAGGCGGGCATCCAGTGGCGTCGAATTCTGCAGGCAATTGTATTCAAATGGATTCCCGCTCCCCGCCTTCGCGGGGACAAGCTTCGCGGGAATGACATTCTTGGTTGTCTGATGTACAAATTACAGCAAATGACCTTATTTTCAACAGCCTCATAGGCCGGAATGCACTTACTAGCGAATCTGATAATTCTCGTTTATAGTATCACAAGAAATCCTCGTAGAGATCTTTCCAAGCAGGATTGTCCTTTTCAATCAAACTAATTTTCCACTGTCTTTTCCACTTCTTGATTCGCTTTTCCCGCAAAATTGCATCATACGGATTCTCATGCACTTCGAAATATACAAGTCTGTGTACTTGATACTTCTTGGTAAAACCAGCCAGTAGATCGCTTTTATGCTGATGGACTCTAAACAACAAGTCCTTTGTTATGCCGGTATAGAGCGTACCGTTTTTTTTGCTGGCAAGTATGTAAACGTAGTAGTGTTTTCTATTTATACTCATTATCAGCCAAATTCCTGGATGCCCGACTAAGAGATTTCGGGCATGACTTTTTTTAAGTAAATGCCCGTACTGTGTGGTGTGGAGACTTTTTTTAAAAAAATTTCGGCGAGTAC
>JADFPY010000231.1 GCA_022562085.1 candidate division KSB1 bacterium
AATTATTACTCCTTTTGAAGTAAATTGAAGTAATAATATAGCGGATACTTGAGGAAAGAAATTGAGGAAAACTTAATAAAAACAAGTGGCCGGGCGCAGAATTGAACTGCGGACACACGGATTTTCAGTCCGTTGCTCTACCGACTGAGCTACCCGGCCTACCTATTGAACTTACAAGTGCAATTTTTTTACTAAAAAAACAAGGCAACCTTGTTCAAAAAATGAAATTTAAATATAAACAATTTTTATCTAAATGCAATAAAAAATTCTAATAAGAATCATTAAATAATTCCATCGTCCCAACACAGCCATTTTTATTTGCCAATATCGTTTACCCACACCCTTCCCCACCGCTAATTTGGAAGTGATGTAAAATTCTGAATACGTTGTGAGTATGATCCCTCCGAGCCCGAACTTGCCATAAAAGTAACGGGACGCTCAAGAATATGCGGGATTCAAAAAGGATATTTATCTTGGATGATTGATAAAACGGAAAGAGAAGTAAATTTTTAAGAAACTGGCAGAGATTGTAGTTGAATTAGCTCTTTACAACTGCGGCTTGGCCTTGGTCAACAACGACAACACCATTTTCCTCGGTTTGATAACTTGGAATCAATTCTTTCATTTTCGCGAACATCCGCTCACGCTGCATGGTTTCGGCCAGCTTGAGAATTTCATCCAGCTGCTGCATCATATACCAATAATCGTGGCCGTTGGAGTTGGCTACGAGGATTTTTTCATATTCTGTCCGTATGGGTTGCTCGTTTTTGTCCCATAAGATTTCATACATGTTCTCGCCTGGACGTTTTCCGGTAAATTCTATAGCGATATCTTGATCGGGCTCAAAACCGGATAAGCTAATCAGGTGACGCGCCATGTCCACAACTTTTACCGGCTCGCCCATATCGAGCACATAAGTTTCACCACCCTTGCCGATGATACTGGCCTGTAAAATCAAAGCGACTGCTTCCGGAATTGTCATAAAATAGCGAGTCATTCCGGGATCGGTAACGGTGATTGGACCCCCCTTGGCAATCTGCTTTTGAAACAAAGTAACCACACTGCCATTGCTTCCCAGGACGTTCCCCAAACGGACTATGGTAAACGTTGTTTTATTTTCGCGATTAGCTCCCTGCACATAGAGTTCAGCCAACCGCTTTGAAGCGCCCATCACGCTGGCAGGCTCGACGGCCTTGTCAGTGGATATCAAAACAAAAGTCCTGACGTTGTGCTTTTTAGATGCGTCCGCGAGAGTCATTGTACCTTTGAGATTATTTTTGATTGCCTCTTCGGGATTCATCTCCATAAGAGGCACGTGCTTATGTGCGGCTGCATGAAAAACCATCGCTGGTTTGAACTCGCTCATGACCCGATCGACTTTTGCAGGATCGCAGACACTCCCTACAACCGTAGCAAACCCACCTGCCCAGCGGGTTTGCAGATCATTGCTTAGGTAAAACAAACTGTTTTCCGAATGATCGAACATGACAAGTTTCTCAGGCTTGTATTCCATGATTTGCCAGCAAAGCTCTTGACCAATCGAGCCTCCCGCACCGGTTACCATTACAACCCGTCCTCTGATCATTTCGGCGATTCGTTCGCCATCTGTGTTAACGACATCTCTTCCGAGCAAATCTTCTATCTTTAAATCCCGCAATTGATTTAATGTTACATTTCCATTCATCAACTCACGAGGTCCGGGAACAGTCTTGAAGTCAACTCCGGTGGTTTCACAATAAGTGACAATTTTTCGCATCTCACGTGCTTTGGCCGAAGGCGTCGCGATAATGATCTGTTCAATATTTAATATTTTTCTGCTCAACCAATTGTGGAATATGTGACTATCCCCCAGAAATCATAAATAGTCAGGTTTTAATTATTTGAAAATAATAGGAGTTAAGTATGTAGAAAAAGATAGAAAAAAGGCTCCTGAATCCTTATCTTTAGGTAGCTGTACTGAACTAAAGAGAAGGAGGAGCCTTGATGAAAGGTAAAGAATTATTGGTTCGCATCCAAGGAAAATATCATTATTATTTAGGGTCGTTTTTCGGGTTATTTTAGCCGTCCTGATTGGAAGTTTCTATGCCAGATGTGTTTTGGTGTTTTGAGAGTGGTGAGGTGAAGTTATCGAAAATTGCTCAGGCGTTGAGTGAGGGAATTAGTATGAAGAAGACGACGGAGCGTTTGGCCCGTCATTTAGGTCGGGTCGGTTTTTGGGGAAAGATATTAGATGGGTTGCTTCGAGTTCAGCGCCGAGCGTTGCGGGGGTGCTGATATTTGATATTCGATATATCGGATATTCAGAAGAACTATGCGAAGCAGATGGAGGGGCTTGCCACGGTCCATGATGGCAGTGTTTCGTCTGAGTCGAAGCTATCATTAGGTTTAGGTTACTGGCTTGCGAATGTGATTGGTGTGAGTGCAGATGGAGGTTGGATCGTGCCAGCGTACAGTGAGTTGTACAGTTTAGAGGCGGAGGTAACAAGTGAGAATAAGGAGATTCTTTCAGCGATTGGCCGGGTGTGTGCTGCGATAGGCAAAGCAGGGATTTGGGTACTGGACCGCGGAGGTGATCGCATTGAACTCATGCGTCGTTTACTCAGGGATGAGATTTACTTTGTCATTCGTCAGACGGGTCGACGAAATTTGTGGTATCGTGGGAAATGCCGCAGTCTTCGTTGGGTCTCTCGTAAGGTTATGTTGAGCTATTCTTTCCGAGTGAAGAAGAAACACAAGAATCGTTTAGTTGAGCGGGTCTATTGTGCTGGAGCGGTGCCGGTTCGTCTTACAAAGAATGGTCGGGATTTGTGGTTGGTGGTGAGTAAAGCAGCGGGCCGAGGTTACACCTGGTATTTGGCTCATTTGCCGAGCAGCGAAGAGAAGGGTGCAGTAGAGCTTGCGCTTCAGGGATATGGGTATCGTTGGAAGATAGAAGAGGTGCATCGTCATGTCAAAAAACAATACAATTGGGAGGGGATTTGTCTCAGACGCTATGTGGCGCTTAAGAACATGAATGCGGTGTTTTGGATGGCGATGTCTTTTGTTTATACGCAACTGGAGTCAGTGCCAGTGGACCTGTTTACTCGCTTGAATTTGATATACCGTCATAAACTTGCAGAACACTGTTCGGGTTTATTTACTACAAACTTTCAGTAGCCCTGAAGCAGTTATTTGCACGATGTACCCTGAGGCTAAAAACTCTTCAAAAGTGGCCTGATAAATCTCAACTCACTTTAAATTTCGGAGACATCTGAAAAAATGAGGGGTAGCCACACCAAGTCTGGAATATCTCTTGTTGTTCCCAAAACAGGAATGCCGTGAATACTGACATGACGTTTATTCGGATCGTCATCGATAATGCCCACAGGGTAATAACCGAGTTTGTTGTCCGTTTTTATCTGCCGAAGCATCATTTCCCCTGCAGAACCGGCCCCAACAATTAAAACTCGACTTTTGCCTTCTTGTGAAAAACTCATGAGTTCCTTTAATAACCGAGAGGAAAACCTTACGCCGCCCATAGCAATGAACCCGAGCAGCCAATAAATAGACAAGACGGAACGCGGGGTCCACTGAACTCGCAGCATGTAAATAATCGAAATGTACGCAGCCCAGGCAACCGTATGAGCTGAAAACAGCAGCACGAGGTCTTTAATACCAGCGTACTGGTACAGTCCTTTGTAGAGCCCAAATCCGAAAAATAGCGTCAAAGTTAGGGTCAATAATATCGGGATGCTGTGAAAGTATGCGGTCAACTCTGCGGATGGTATGTTTGCCTCAAACCTGATTGCGTAGGCCAGAAGATAGGTTTAAGGTAATAAACACCCATATCTAATAATACCTTTAAACCCCGGCTAATTGTGCTCTTGGAATGCTGTACCCAGCGATTGCTCAACGGCAGATGCAGGCTCATCAATGTATTACCTCACCGCTTTTACCGTCTAATGATTCCTGCTGATTGGCAAAGAAATCGAACCACGCGTTTCTATATACGTCTATATCTTCCAGCACATTTTTCATATCGGTTAGAAGCTTTATTTAAAAGGAGCTTTGCGAGAGAGATTATTGAAATCGCCCGAGCGCTGTTTTTCTCTATTAGCAAAACCTGCTTTTCATGAGAATCTGAGAGATTGAGTGCTAATTTCAGTGCCGTTATGTCTTTTCCCATCAATTCACTATTGAAAGATGAGATTTGCTCAGCCAAATTGCCGAAGTAAACATGGTAGTGGGAAAAACGAAAAACTAATGGCTTCTGGCGTTCCTCAGCAGGATATTTGTGAGTGCTCGAACTAAGTACAAGTTATCGGTTAAAAAGCTGCGGTTTTCCTTCGCTGAGAAGTACTGCCGCTCTGACTCGAGGATTTCGTCGAAAGACTGAGGCAAATCTGCATAATACGGAGGAATAAGCCCCGGCTTGTATTTAAACCGCAACTCCTGTAAATCTTTCGGGTAAAGGCTGAAGTAATGCCGGCTTAAAGCCCTAACCCCAACTAAATTAATATCACCACGAAAATAGTTGAACAACTGAGGCAATTCATCCAGCCAATACTTTCTCATAACCCTTCCCCAATTGGCGATACGGAAATCGTTTTTGAACTTGCCATTTGACTGAAGCTTGTTATGTTCGAAAACGTACTCTTGCAGATATTCGGAGTAGGGATGCATGGTTCTGAATTTGCGAATAAAAATCGGCTGCCCGTTCAAACCGACTCTTCTTAACTTAATGATGAAATTATAAGAAGGATTCTTGTAGGTGCTGGGACTGGTGTGTTTCTTAGCGATAAAATAAAAATTCTCCTCGGTTTCCTCAACCGCTAAAACTTTAAACCCGCAGAAGTAGAGACGCCCTAAAATCTCCGCTTTTGAAATAGCCCGATTCTTTCCCCGCGAAATCATAAAATAGACGTTCTTCAGGAGCGGGAGCTTGGCCATGGCGCGGAAGTAAATGAAATGAAACAGGTAAAGCGCCTTCGACAGGTACGGAGGATAGGTTTTAAAAAAATTCCTCTTGTGAATTTCCAACGTGTCTCCCCTGCCGATGAAAATCCCGCCTTGTATTAATTTTTCGTGTACTTCGAGGAGATATTTATTGAGATAGCGGAAGTCGTTAAAACGGTGTAAATTGATGAACGACTGCAGGGAATCTTTCTCAAGCCTTTGCAGACTGGAGATTGAGGGAAAGGTTCCAGCCTCGGATTCGAAAATATCAAAACTGCTTAACCCTAAATTCTTATCTACAAAATCAAATAAGCCCGGGCAGGACCTGAGAAGCCGGGTCAGGACTCTGGTCTTCAGCTCTGCAAAGGATACCTCTGGCTTTGTTTCAGCTTCAACGAGAACCGGGAAATCCGGCTGCACGACCACATTCTGGATAGTTTTTTCCGAATCGATTATCAATTTTTCGCCCTAATCTAATGGTTTGCAAATTAGTTACTCATCGGCAAGAGCCGGATTGTCTTTAGTAACTTATTGGAAATTAATTACCTTAATACGAAAACTTAATAGAGGGGTGGAGGGCTGAATCAAGGTACAAATGGCGAGGCTCTCAAAGGCAGAAAGTGTCTTTTCTGGTGGAGACGCATATGATTGAAGTGGAAGCGCTCAATCAACCTTGAGACCGAAAGCAAGGTTTACGTGAAGTCCGAGAATTAACTTAAAGTTGCTCTGGTTATCCCCTTGACGATTCTTGTAATTGTCGAAGTTCTCATAGCCAAGATTTACAGTAAATAGTGACCAATAATTGGGAAAATATTTCAAATCAAACCCTACTTCCCATTTTTTCTCAACTACACCTATCGGGAATTTCTCCTTTTTTAATGGAAAATAATCGGTGGTTTTAACATCTCCGGAACGCTGCCACGATGCATGCACTTTCAGCAGCGCGGGATACAGGTTAAAATACTTTACATCGATTCCAATTCGCTCAATGCTGCTGCGTGGATAGCCCAGACTTTTTTCTCGATAATGAAAATTCTCAAACGTACGGCGGGACTGGTAGGTGCGGTTGCCGATGCGCACGTACTCCATACTGGTTTGCAAGCCTTCCGCCCAAATATCTGCAAAGCTGACTTTCAACTGCAAGCCAAGCCGATCGGGAAATTGTTTGCGATCATCCTGGCCCGGTTCATTGTTCACAACAATATCATCCACCAAAAACTGTAAATACGTATTCACCTTTTGGTGTGGTTTGTAGAATAGATCAATCGCCCAAAGGCCGCTGATTTCCTGTAGGTTATTTCTTTGAATGACATAGAAATAATTCATCGGGTTCATGAAACCGAACTCAAAATCTCTATCAGGGCCGCCATAAACACCCACTTCCGTAAGCGCAAATTGAAATTTACCCGAAGGCGAAAATTCAAAGCGGTGCGCTGTAAGAAATTTTCGAACATGGAAGACCGAATCGGGGGCATCTGTAATCAAAGCAGGTTCTTCTAGTGTTAGTGCATCAAGGTCTTCAAGCCGAGAGAGAATCATACTGAATTTAAATTTCTTAACTGTGTAGGAAAGTTGAACATGATCGTAAGAATACGGGTTATCCGAAAGAATAAGCCCGGGCGTCGACAAAGCGCCCCAGTTACGATCGATTCTTCCCATAAAAAAATCAAAATGGCCGGTATTAATGTTTAAATAAGCATCATTAATCCTGCCAAAAATCCACTCACCAGTATCGCCCATGAATAGCGGATCATCCTTTAGCTCGCTGTTTATAACCGTCCGGTTGACCAGGCTGAAGTGCGGTAACATCAAATTAAACTGAGCAGCAAAGTTATAATGATTTTTCGTCCTGTTTTTGAAGAGGGCAACATCTGCTACCGGCGCGGCTTGCTCTCCTCTGCGCACCGGTAAATCGGAATTCGAGACAAAGGAGAAATTATCACGGCCGTACAAAATTAATTTACCAAAGCCATTTTGCCCGTAATGCTGCTGGTAATGTCTATCGATTAATTGCTGCCACTCTCCCTTGAAATCCATTTTTTTCCGGATATCATTCAGCGTGTAGGGTTGATTTAAGACAAACGTTTTTTGATAGGCACCATTACTTATCCAGTACTCAATGAAATCATAGGTCCAGTCGTCAGCATAAATAAACTGTTTTGGCTCGCTATTTTGGGCAAAACTACTTACAAACAGTAGAAAAAAGTAAAGGCATCCAAATTTTAAATTTCGTAAAATCAAGCGAACACACTAATTCATTATTTCAGGGAGCACATCGACAATTCTTTCTGCGGTTTTACCATCCCAAAGTTGTGGTTTGCGGCCGCTTTTACCTTTGCCA
>JADFPY010000232.1 GCA_022562085.1 candidate division KSB1 bacterium
GAGAAATGTTTTGATTTTGAAAGGCATGACTGTCTATCGCCAACCAAAAATTAAAACAACATTTCGCATTTGTAGGAAAGATAAATGGGTCCAATCTACGAAGGTACAACTATAGTGGAAAAGTTCAATTCGGATTATTATTTCAAAGATGAAGAATTAAATCTTACCAAAGTAGCCCAATCGATTTTGCCATCGACACAAAAATTTTGACTAAATTCGAAAGTGAATTTATTATTTATTTGAGCATATGCTTCTACGAATTCTTCATTCCTTTCCTTTGCTTTATATCCAAGTGGCTTTATTATATTTGTGTAAAGGTTCTTATCTTCAGAGATAAACTCCCAAAATCTTTGACCACAATACTTTTGATAGTCGCCTTTTTCTGGCCGATTATCTCTTCCATAACAACAACCATTTACTGCTTGAATGTGCAATTGAGAATTGCTGGTTCTAAGTACTTTAATTGCTTTCTTAAAGTTGTCTCTCATTCGATTTATTTGACTACTATTTCCCCAGTTAGGGATTTGATCGAATTAACCTTGCCAACTTCCACTGGGTCTGATTTCGTAATTCCAGTCGCCTCGAAACTTATTTCGAATGAGCGAGAGTGCGTCCATCTGTGACTTGGTGATGGTAATACCAGTTGGATATTTTCTTTTATCAAGTTTAGCTTTGACTCTAAGACCTTTGGTCGTTTTGGTATTGCCGATGAGATCCACAATCGTTTCGAATGTATTCAAAAGTTTCCCTCGCCAGTTTTGTGTGATGTAACAGAAAAGGCGGTGTTCAATTTTATTCCATTTACTTGTTCCTGGCGGGAAATGACTAACACGGATACAAAGATTGGTTTCATCAGCGAACCTCTGCAGTTCTACCTTCCATGCTTTTATTCGATAGCCGTTGCTTCCCCCTGCATCTGCTGTAATAAAAAGATTCTTGGCATCAGAATAAGCTCGCTTACCCATATTTAGCCACCACTGCCGAATAGATGCAACAGCGAAAGATGGCGTATCGTGGTCAGTTCCAACACTAACCCATGCTTCATTGCGGCTCATATCATAAACGCCGTAGGGGATAGCCTTTCCTGTTGAGTCTATTGGAAAATCATGTACCAACGACTTCTCGGGTGTTCCTTTCGGTTGCCATTCTTGGCCACTATTCTTAAAGTTACCCACTAATTCCTTTTTCTTTGTATCCACTGAGATAACAGGTTGACCGCTCTGTTGAAATTCCTCAACAGTCGCGTTGATGTACTCAAACTGAGCATTCCTATCTGGGTGCGATAAACCCTCTCGGCTCTTTTGGATGGACTGCAGGCTATAGCCGAGTTCATGAAGATATCTACCCACTGTCGTTGAACTTATCTTCCAGCCCTGCTTCACAAGGGCCGCTGAAAGCTTTGCTCTACTCTTACATGTCCAACGCAATGGGGACATAGGATTACCACGAGTCAAAGGTTCGACCATACCCTCAAGTGCCTGCATAAGGCCCGGTTGGGTCTTGTCTAAATTTTGACGTCCACCGCCTGGTTTGCGTATTCGAGATCTTACCCCAACCCCGCTTTCAATTTCTCGACGTCCATTGCGGATTGTTTGACGGGCAATTCCTGTAGCACGCGATACCAGTGCATCTCCACCGTAACCAATCGCACAAGACTCTGTCGCAGCCCAAACCCGACGGCCGCGTTCATTCAATTCCGCCGAAATTGTTACATACTTCTCTACGATGACCGCTTCCAATTCTGTGTCCATTTTCATGGCACAAAAATAGTGTTTTAAAAATTAAGATGGAAATATTATTTTGGTCAGAGTCCTTAAACCCGTAAAATGACTGATTTTAGAGCATGCATGGTAGTTTATCGTATACTTTTATCTATCTACTACAATTAAACTTCCAACTGCCTTTTAAGACGATTCGTCTTCAATATACTGTTTATAAAAACTTTATGTTTTCATTAGAATTGTACGATAATTTAACACTTCAGAACAGAAAACTGGTTCGCATTTTGCAATTAACAAAAACAACTTTGGAGGATAAATCGTTGGATTATCAAGAAAGGAGAAATCGCCATGCTTGACCAACATTTCAATTCTCGCGAAAATTCAGCACATCACGAATGCAAATCCCACCGTGAAGGCGACTGGCTCATTGTTCGCTGCACCACTTGCGAAGATTATGAAAGAAGATATAATTGGCGCACCGGTGAAATCAAGTCACGCCAGATAAGTTACAATATTTATCAAAATAGTTATTAGATGTATCAAAAAGCTTTCAGCTATCAGCCTTCAGTTTTAAAAAACTGCAGTGACACAGTCAATGAACTCCAAATAGAACTCCTCATTTTGGAGTGAAAGGACTATGTCATTTAAAAGCCTGTCAATTCATTCTAAGGCGCATACTTAAAAAAAGCTGAAAGCTGATCGCTGATAGCTTCATCATAAAATTCGTTTCACATTTACTGTTTTACTTTTTTCTGTTTTCGGCTACGCCAGGCTATGAATTATTAGGAGACAAACATGCAAATTAAGTCAGGTACAGTTGGCTATGTTAAGCTAAACACCAAATGGTTCAAATGCATCGTCTTAGGTCAGGTGGGCGTTACTTTGGGGGTTCGGATTGCACCGCAGTTATATGGACGATTGGTTCACATCGAACAATTCCTTCCCGAGAATAAATTTAATTGCCTGGGCTACACCAGCTCCGACAAACTTTCGTGGCGGCATAGAATCTGGAACGCTATTGAATGCAAGATTGAATACTTCAAATACAAGTTAAGACCGAAAGACCGAAAAAAACTTGAACTGGGAGGGATTGTTTTTGCGGGAACGATTGGCTGGGCCAAAATTTACTCAAGCGGACTCATCTTCTTTAGAAAAAGATGGCGGCGTTGTCTGGTTTTGAAGCACGAAAACAGCAAGCTTACACTTTGCTGCTCCCCCAATTTATCAATTGTCAGAGTCTACCAGGAAGATTTCTTAGCAGTTGATGTGGAAAGTAAAATACGTGTAAAAAAATACGAACATTATTGCTAGGTTTTTTACCTAACAGAAAAGACGTCATCCATACCGGTATTTTTAAGACTCTTCACCGTCACAGAAAAGATATCCAATTTGTTTAGCGGTTTAAACAGGTAGGTATAGGCGCCTTTTTCGATTGCTTCACGAACCAAGTTCCCATCACTGTAAGAGGAGATCATAACAATTTGTGTTTTTGGCTGGAGTTTCTTCCAACGTACCAGAGCTTCTATTCCACCCATCTCCGGCATTTTTATATCCAAAAACGCGATGTCGATTTTATGGTTTTCTGCTTCTTCGATCGCACGTGCGCCGTTTGGAACCAAATAAAGTTCATAGCGCGGATCTTTAATTATGGCACGGAAATAACCCAAAATATCCGGGTCATCATCTGCAACTAAAATACGGATTTTACCATTTGAATCGTTCATCGAACCTCTTACTTGAAATTTTCACGCATCTTTTTTCTTAACTTAAAATCGTCCTGAAAATGCTGTGTTTCGATTTCATCCTCTAAGATAAACGGAGTTATAAAAATAATCAGCTCAGTTTTAACTTTAGTGGATTTCGTGCTTTTAAATAGCCACCCCAATAAAGGTATATCTCCTAAGATCGGTACTTTTTTCTCATTCTTTATTAATGAATCACGAATTAACCCGCCGATAACGATTGTTTGTCCGCTCCTCACTTTTACTTTTGTGGAGGCTTTTCTGGTTGAAATAATTGGCGTGCCGTCAGGGGTAAAGCCATTTTGAAAATCCGCTTTTGGTGCAACTTCTAATAAAATAAACTCAGAATCGATGATGTGTGGTTTAACTACTAACTGAACTGTCGCGTCCTTAAACTCAAACGAGGTGACACCAAATTGATTTAGCTTCTTAAATGGAATTTGATCACCCACTTCAATGACGGCTTCCTGGTTGTCCATTGTCACGATTCTAGGTCGAGACAATAAGTTCACATTGTTTGTCTCAGCCAACGCATGCAACACCGCCTCAATATCTGTATTCAAAATACCAATTCCGAGCCCGGAACCAGTAGGGAATGGGACTGGAACCGTCTCCGAGCTTTCAGAATTTTCACCGGTATTAGCTGGATTGAAAGTCAACCCAAAATCTGAGCCCACTTTACCCTGGAACGACCTGAAATTAGCATTCTTCCAAAGCCACTCAACCCCAAATTCTTTATCATCCGTGGCGGACACTTCCACGATTTCAGCCTGGATATAAACTTGTTTGGTCGGCCGGTCAAGCTCCTCGATCAACTTTTCCATTTGCAGAATGGCTTCAGGAGTCCCCTTGATAATGAGCGTATTGGTTCTTTGATCAGCTATAACCGCACCAACATCACTAACAATACTGGTCAAAATTTTTACCATTTCTCCAGCGTCAGCATATTTGCAAGCAACATTCTTTACTATGGTGCGGTCTCCTATTCTTTTAGAGCTGGCCACGAACCAAACATTGCCTGCCATTGCTTTATATGCCAAATTATTCGTCTCTAAAATCACGCTGAAGGCGTCCCGGGGTGTAATATTCTGCAAATTCATGTTGAGCATCCGATTGTTAACTTCTGAACTCAACAAAAGATTCTTTCCAAGACGGTTACAAAGCATTTGCAGGGTATTTTTCAGGGAAACGCCCTTCAAGTTCAGGTTAATACGCCCGCGCTTGCCATTTTGAACCGCCACGTACTCTTGGGTCCCGGTTACAGTCGCAGTCGAGCCGACTATCATTTGGAGAAAAAATATGCCAACAAAAAATTTAATCCTGAATAAAGTCACCATTCTTCCTAAACACTTATTTAACCACTTTCATCTTCAGGCAGGTGCAAAACAATTTTCCCCTTTGGAGAAAACAGGATGACCTGCTTTTTGAGAATTCGTTTTACTCGAAACCGGCCCAACATATTTCCAACCTGAACGACTTCTCCACTGATCACAGCCGATGGGAATTTATTGTGCCATAAAATACCTTTTAATTCTAAGTCACCTTGGTTGAAGCTTTTTTCCCGCCCTGACAGAGAGTTTGTACTTGAGTGTGCATCCGGCCTCACAAACGGATCCCTCTCTAGTACCGGCGCCTGTGTGGACTCTCCGGATTTAAAATTATGGTTTGTCTGCTGGGGTTCTTTTAATTCATTAAACAATCTAAAATAAGAGTTATCAATCCCAAGATCACTACCCTGAAAGAGACGGTCAACCAGAGTATGGTCCAAAAGCTGAAGTCCAATCAGCATGAGGAATGTCAACCCGACAGTTAGAGATATTAATTTTTTGATATTTACTTTTGCCATTATTTGTTCTCAACAAGCAAAATAAATTCCATTTTACCATTCAAAATATTCTGAGAAGAATTCTTGTTATAGATTCTAAAATTTTTGACAAATAAAAGCTCCTCCCATCCTTCCAATCGGTTTAGATAAGAGAAGAGCTCTAGAATCGTTCCAGTAAAATTTACATCGATTGCAATAAGGTTTGATTTCTTTTCCTGACGTTTGATTTTGGTTCTAACGGTTAAGCCAGCACTCTCCGCTGCAAGTTCGAGTCTGGAAACAAAAGCCGGGATTTGTGCATTGGTCAGGTGACTTGAAGCGATTTGTTTTTGTTTTTCATTTAAATAATCAACTTGCTGTTGGAGAGATTTACTAATTCCAGACATATCAGTCGATTTCAATTGAATGTATATCTCTTGCATCTCTTCTAAATCACGTTCAGCGGCTAGCACCATTTCTTGACTTGGCGACAGGAAAAAATAGTTAAGCGCCAAATTGCCGGCCACAAAAACAGACAATGCAATAAATAATGTTCTCTTTTTAAAAGCACGAAAAAAAACTTGTAATCTTCTAATCATAGCTTTTGTTAAAAAATCTCATTCAACCAGGAAAAGGTCATTTCAAAATTATGCACATATTTGTTTTCAATTTTTCTAAATTTCATTTCGTCGAAGTTCAACTGGCAACTAGCCAGAGAAAATGGTTCGCTTTTCTGAATCACAGACTGAAATTTCGGCAGTGCGCCTTCTTCATTTAGAAATAAACTACCCCTAACAATCATTTCTTTCTTAAAGCCGGGTTTCTTCTTATTGTTATCGGCAAAAACCTTCTTACCAGTAGTAGAAAGTCGAACTTCAGTTAACCAGAAATCCGGCGGTATCTTCACAGCCAACCTTTTCAAACATTCGAGAATGAAACCGGGTTCAACCGTTGATGCGTAAACTTTGTCAAGACTCTTTCTGCTTTTATTCATTTCTTGAAATAATTTGACCGCTTGTCGAAATTGTGGCGAACTGTCGTCGATCTCGACTTTTAATTTGTTCATCTCTATATTATAAGTCTCGATTAACGATTGATTGTTCTGATATTGTAGGAACATTAGTAAGATTGCCATCGCCCAGGCGAATGCGTAAAATAGAGTCGCACGTTTTCGGATCTTATCGTTTCTCTCCAGAGCCACCTCATTAGCTATAAAATTAATTTTAATCAAAACCTAATTCCCTCTTAGAGCACAGCCAATTGCCGGTATTAAATATCTGCCACTCTCTAACTGATTTCTTGTAAGCTCTTTATTTCCGCCATTGGTAAATTGTAGAATTGGATTCCATATCCTGGTCTCGATCTCGAAAGCCTGCTCAAAATTCTCAGCCAGATCAGCCAGCACGAATCCGCCGCCGGAAAGATAAATTTTATCAAATTTCAATATCCCCTCTTGTGTCTGAATATGTCTCATACATTTCCGAACTTCAGAAGAAAAATTCTCAAAATTGGCAGGATGAATTTGTAGTGGAGATAAATTTTGTAAGAAGTCCAGATCAGTCCACTTAGACTCATCTCCTGCCGCCACCGAGGTCTCTACTTTAGAATTTGTCATCTCAGGGGTTTGCTCGTTAAGCTGCTCGGCTCCCAATTCTATAACATGGAAAAAAGGCGGTCTGCCGGGAAGAATGATAAGACAGATTGAATAATGATCACTCACCTGCACAATCGTCGTCGGTCCAAAATCCTTCTCGGAGAAATAGTAAAAGGCGTTGTAAACCCCCAGCGCATCCAAATCGAAGACATTTGCTTTGAGTCCGGCCCGGCTGATAATGCTCTTGTATCGTGCAAAGACTTCATTTTGAATGGCACAAACCAGCAAAGGTATTTTGTCATCCTCGCTGCCTTTGTCCTCCAGTTCGCAACAGGCAATTTGCATGTCGTCTAAACTCTGCTCCGTTACTTGTCTCAGCTCTCTGCGGATTTTATCGAACAAT